>JAZNEA010000056.1:0-32849 GCA_045588325.1 Clostridia bacterium | reverse complement strand
TATGGCTACTGAGCTTATTATAGGCAAATCTATTGAGGAGGCCATGGCTCTTACTAATAAGGCCGTTGTTGAGGCTCTGGATGGATTGCCACCAACCAAGGTTCACTGTTCTGTATTGGCAGAGGATGCCATTGAGAGGGCAGTTTTCGATTATCGCAAGAAGACAGGTCAGCTGTCTGAGCAGGAGATTATTGAGACTCAGGCCAGATTCGATGCAGAGGATGCTTCTGATGAGGATCACGGAGTAGAGTTGGATGCGCAATAATTGGGATGTAATTATAGTTGGAGCAGGTCCATCAGGCATGATGGCTGCTATTACGTCTGCCCAGAGAGGCAGGCGTACCTGTATTGTGGAGAAAAATAAGGTTCCTGGTCGCAAACTCAGTATTTGTGGCAAGGGCAGGGGAAATATCACCAACCAATGTGATATGGAGGACCTTATGTCCAATATCCCAGGCAATAGCCGCTTTCTTTACTCGTCCTTTTCAAACTTTGACAATTATTCAGTAATTTATTTTTTTGAGGAGAACGGTATTGCCACCAAGGTTGAGAGAGGTGGCAGGGTATTCCCGGTTTCAGATAGCGCCAAGGATATTGTTAACTGCCTTGTAGAGAAGCTGAAAGAACTGGGAGTTAAGATATATTGCAGTGAAAACGTCAACTCCATCCATAAAGAGGAAGATGGTACGTACTATGTTAGAACAACCTCTGGCCTGGAACTATATGGAGAGAGCCTTATCCTGACAACAGGTGGAAAGTCTTATCAGGCCACAGGATCCACAGGGGATGGTTATAGATTTGCCAAGTCGTTTGGTCACACAATCGTAGATCCCAGGCCATCTTTGGTACCGCTGGTTTCCAGGGACAGGTGTTGCGCCGAAATGCAGGGGCTCTCATTGCGTAACGTGTCAGTCGACTTTTACGTCGATAATAAAAAGGTGTATTCCGATTTTGGCGAGATGATGTTTGCACATTTTGGAGTAACTGGCCCTGTAATTCTGAGCGGTAGCAGGAGTTATGGCGCACCATTTAAGGATGGATACATATCTATTGACCTTAAGCCCGCCCTCACAGAGGAAATGCTGGACGCCCGCATTCTCAGGGATTTTGGTGAGTCACCAAACAGAGAGTTTGGCAATAGCCTTAATAAGCTGTTACCATCTAAAATGATCCCCGTCTTTGTGGCCAGGACTGGTATTGCACCAAATAGACAGGTTAATTCCATCAGCAGGCAGGAGAGGAGCGATATTGTTAAACTCTTTAAATCCTTTAAGGTGGATATCTCCGGCACGAGGGACATTAACGAGGCAATAGTTACGGTTGGTGGAGTTTCCGTTAAGGAAATATACCCACGCACCATGGAATCCAAAATCAGTCCCGGCCTGTATGTGGCAGGTGAACTCCTGGATGTTGATGGATATACAGGAGGATTTAATTTGACAATAGCATTCTCCACTGGTTACACTGCCGGTATGAATGCATAAGGAGGAAATTATGATTTCAATTGCAATCGACGGTCCTGCAGGGGCAGGCAAGAGCACATTGGCCAAGGCATTAGCCCATCAGCTGGGATACATATACATCGATACTGGTGCTATGTACAGGACTGTGGCGCTGTGGTATATCCGCCATGGCATTGACACTAAGGACAAAGAGGCGATGTTGCCTCATCTGGACGATATTGTCATAGATGTTAAGAACGTTGATGGTGTACAGCATATGATCATGGATGGAGAGGACGTAAATGGATATATCCGTACTCCTGAGGTCTCAATGGGTGCGTCCAATGTTGCTGTCGTTCCCGAAATCAGATTAAAGCTTGTGGAGATTCAGAGACAATTGGCATCCAGAAACAACGTAATTATGGATGGCCGTGATATAGGAACATACGTGCTGCCCAATGCCCAGTTGAAGATTTTCCTGAGCGCAACACCTGAGGCCAGAGCTCGTCGCCGTTTCCTTGAGAATGAATCAAAGGGCATTCATACTCCATTTGAGGATGTGCTTACTGACATGATCGCCAGGGATAAGCAGGATTCAGAGAGGGCATTTGCCCCACTCAAGGCAGCTGAGGATGCTGTTAAGCTTGACAACACAACCATGTCTGTGGAGGAAACTATCGTCCTCATCAAGTCCCTTTTGGAGAGGCTGTAATGATTTATAATATCGTATTGTGGATTGCCAAAATGGTAGTCCTGATTCTCTTTAATATTAAGGTTGAGGGTAGAGAGAATATTCCCACACAGGGCAATGTTGTTGTCTGTTACAATCATCGCAGTGCATGGGATGGTATTGCAATCGCTACACTGAATAAGCGTCGCAGGCTGATTCTTGTGGCTAAGAAAGAGCTGTTTAAGAACAAGCTGTTCGGTAAAATACTTGTGTATTTTGGAGGCGTCCCGGTAAATCGCGGCACTGCCGACTTTAGAATGTTCAAGACTGTATCCCAGGCTATGAACGATTCAAACATGGTTGCAATTGCGCCATATGGAACTCGCACTAAGGATGAAGACCTTAAGAATGTTAATATTCATGGTGGTGCATTGTTGATTGCGACAAAGGCCGATGCGTGGGTAGTTCCCTGCACGATTGATGGCGATTTCAAGTTCAGATCCAAGGTCAAACTCACTTTTGGTCAGGCCAGAAAGTACGATAACCTTGCAAATGGGGCTGAGATTAAGGATGCCACCATTGAACTTATGAGGGAGATCGAGGCGGTCAGAGGTGTAGAGCTTTGATTAATACTAAGATTGCACAACATAGCGGGTTTTGCTACGGCGTAAATAGGGCTGTAGATATGGCGTACGAGAGCCTTGCACAACCGGGAGAGTTGTATTGCTACGGAATGCTGGTTCACAACGAGGCTGTTATGGAGGATTTGGTCTCCAAGGGCATGGTCGTTGTCCACGATATTTCGGAGATACCCTCTGGTGCCAGGGTTTTGATACGAGCCCATGGTACAGGGAGAGATTTTTACGATAAGTGTCGACATGCTGGAGTTAATGTTGTGGATGCCACGTGTCCCAGTGTTGCCAGGATTCACAGTATTGTTGACAAGGAATATTGTCAGCAGAGAAGAATTATCATAATTGGTGATTCAACTCATCCTGAGGTAAAAGGTATAGCCGGCTGGTGTGAAAATTGCATTCATATTAATAATATGGGAGAGGCCGAGCGGATTGTTGCAACAGGAGTGATTAACTCCGAACCTGTCTCGGTGGTTACACAGACCACCATGGATGCATCTGAGGCGGATAAAATTATCGACCTTTTAAGGCAAAATATTACTGACATTAAGGTGTATAATACTGTCTGTCACGCAACCAGACTGCGCCAGGAGGCGGCCATGAAGTTGGCTCAGGAATCTGATTGCATGCTGGTAATTGGCAGTGCAAAGAGTTCAAACACCCAAAAACTTGTAAAAATCTGCAAAGATTATTGCAAATCAACCTATTTGGTTGAAAATGTGAGTGATATTCAATTGACATTTGATGGTATAGAAAAGTATAATATTGGCATTGTGGCTGGGGCAAGTACGCCCAGCTGGGTAATCAAGGAGGTAACTAGTTACATGGATCAGTTTAACAAGGACGTAAGTGAGATGAATTTCGCAGAGGAACTGGAGAAGTCATTTGTTACACTTACAAACGGCCAGATTGTTAAGGGTATCGTCATTGGAAAGGATGACCAGGGCGTTATCGTTAATGTTGGTTTCAAGTCCGACGGAATCGTCAGCTATCACGAGTACTCTGATGACCCTAATTTCACACCTGACCAGGTTGAGCTTGGCGCAGAAATTGAGGTTAAGGTTCTTAGAGTAATTGATTCTGAGGGTGTCGTCGTTCTTTCTAAGAAGAGAGTAGACCAGCAGAAGTTTAGTTTAGCAATAGAGGAGGCCTACAACAGCGAGACACCTATCCAGGCAACTGTTACTGAGACTGTTAATGGCGGAGTTATTGCAATGTATGGACCTGTCAGGATTTTCGTTCCTGCATCTCAGGTCACATCCAGACGCGCTAAGGATTTTAATGACTATGTAGGTAACACATACGACATTAAGATTATCGAGTACAACAAGCCTAAGAGAAAGATTATTGGTTCTATCAAGGCTATCACAGATGCCAAGAGAAGAGCAGCAGAGGCTGAGCTTTGGGCAAATATTGACGTTAACAAGGAGTACACTGGTGTTGTTAAGAGCCTTACTAATTTTGGCGCCTTTGTAGATATCGGTGGTGTAGATGGACTTGTTCATCTTTCCGAGCTGTCTTGGCAGAGAGTTCGTCACGCAAGTGATGTTCTCAAGGTTGGCCAGGAGGTTAGCGTTTACGTTAAAGATTTCAACACAGAGACAAAGAAGATTTCTCTTGGATACCGCAGAGATGAGGATAATCCTTGGGCTGATGCAGAGAACAAGTATGCTATCGGCACAGTAGTTACAGCTACAGTTATGAGAATTGTTCCTTTCGGTGTGTTCGTTGAGATCGTTCCTGGCGTTGATGGTCTGGTACATATTTCCCAGATTTCCAGCGTTAGAATTTCCAAGCCTGAGGATGTCCTTTCTGTAGGCATGGTTGTTGAGGCTAAGGTTATCGAGGCAGATTACGAGGCTAAGAAGATTAACCTTTCTATCAAGGAAGTTGCTCCTATTGATCCCGTTGTTGAGGAGATCGAGGAGGACGTTGATGTAGTAGATGCTGACAATGATGCAGCAGAGACTATCGTCGAGATCTAATTTGTTATTAACACAAAAATCCGTCATGCATATGCTTGACGGGTTTAGTGTGTAGAAAAGGAGATATGTTATGAAGGAAAAGATTCTCGCTATCGTTGCTGAAAAGATGAGAATTGACGTTGACAAGATCACAGATGATTCTAATCTTGTCGAGGACCTTGGAGCAAACTCTATTGATGTTGTAGAGGTGATCATGGCTCTCGAGGAGGAGTTCAACGTTCAGTTCGACGAAGATGATGCTACAGATATGAAGACCATCAATGACTTGGTTAGCTATATCGAAAAGAATCAATAATTAATTAGGTTACAAATTATTTGCAATATATTTGTATAATATCAGGAGGTTTTTACTATGGTAAAAGTTGCTATTAATGGTTTCGGACGTATTGGTCGTCTTGCATTCCGCCAGATGTTTGTTGCAGAGGGTTATGAGGTAGTTGCAATCAACGATCTTACAAGCCCCAAGATGCTTGCACACCTGCTTAAGTATGATACAGCTCAGGGTGGTTTCTGCGGAACACTCGGACAGGGCGTACACACAGTTGAGGCTACAGAGGATTCCATCGTTGTTGATGGCAAGAACATTAAGATTTATGCTGAGAAGGACGCTATTAACTGCCCTTGGAAGGCTCTTGATGTTGATGTAGTTCTTGAGTGCACAGGTTTCTACACAGATATCGCTGATGCTAACAAGCACATCCTTGCTGGTGCTAAGAAGGTTGTTATTTCTGCTCCTGCTTCCAACAAGAAGGACGCTGCAAACTTCGCAGACCCCAAGACAATCGTTTACAACGTAAACAACACAACACTTACAGCTGATGACAAGATTATTTCTGCTGCATCCTGCACAACTAACTGCTTGGCTCCTATGACTCAGGCTCTTAACAACACATATCCTATCGTTTCTGGTATCATGACAACTGTTCATGCTTACACAGGTGACCAGATGATCCTTGATGGTCCTCAGAGAAAGGGTGACCTGAGAAGAGCTAGAGCTGGTGCTATGAACATCGTTCCTAACTCCACAGGTGCTGCTAAGGCTATCGGCCTTGTTCTTCCTGAGCTTAACGGCAAGCTTATCGGTTCTGCACAGCGTGTTCCCACAGTTACAGGTTCTTCCACAATCCTTGTTGCTGTAGTTAAGGGCACAGATGTTACAAAGGAGTCCATCAATGCTGCTATGAAGGCTGCTGCAAATGAGTCCTTTGGTTACAACACAGACGAGATCGTTTCCTCTGACGTTATCGGCATGAAGTATGGTTCCTTGTTCGATGCAACTCAGACAATGGTTTCCAAGATCGACGATGACACATACCAGGTACAGGTTGTTTCTTGGTATGACAACGAGAATTCCTACACATCTCAGATGGTAAGAACAATCAAGTATTTCGCTGAGCTTAACTAATTTAAACCTATGAGCCCTGCCCACAATAAGTGGGTTTGGGCTCTTTTTTCGCGTAAAGATGAAAGGAGATTAACAATGCTTAATAAGAAGTCAGTTGACGATATTAATGTAAAGGGTCTGAGAGTTCTTTGCAGATGCGATTTTAACGTGCCGATTATTGATGGCAAGATCACTGATGATACAAGACTTGTTGCAGCTCTTCCCACAATTAAGAAGCTCATCGCAGATGGAGGCAAGGTAATTCTTTGCTCCCACCTGGGCAAGCCAAAGGGACCTGATGCTAAGTTCACACTCGCACCTGTTGCAGAGGCCCTTACAAAGTTGCTGGGTCAGGAAGTAGTATTTGCTGCAGATGATACAGTAGTTGGCGACAATGCCAAGGCAGCTGTTGCTAACATGAAGAACGGTGATGTAGTTCTTCTCCAGAATACCAGATATAGAGCAGAGGAGTCCAAGTGCGGCGAAGAGTTCTCCAAGGATTTGGCTTCCATTTGTGATGCTTTCGTAAACGATGCTTTTGGTACAGCTCACAGAGCTCACTGCTCCAACGTTGGTGTAACAAAATATGTTGATACAGCAGTTGTTGGTTACCTTATGCAGAAGGAAATTGATTTCCTTGGCAATGCAGTAGACAACCCAGTTAGACCTTTTGTAGCAGTACTTGGTGGATCCAAGGTTTCTTCCAAGATTTCTGTTATTGAGAACCTGCTCACTAAGGTTGACAAGCTTATCATTGGTGGCGGAATGTCTTATACATTCTTTGCTGCTAAGGGTAACAGTGTAGGAACATCTCTTCTTGAGCCTGACTACATTGAGTATGCAAAGGAAATGCTCGCAAAGGCTGGCGATAAGCTGCTTCTCCCTGTTGACACAGTAATTGCTGATGATTTCTCAAACGATGCAAATTATAAGGTTGTAGACAGCGACAAGATTGAGGACGGCTGGATGGGTATGGATATCGGCCCCAAGACCAGAACTCTGTTCGCAGATGCTCTTAAGTCTGCTAAGACAGTTGTTTGGAATGGACCTATGGGAGTATTCGAGATGCCTAACTTTGCAAAGGGTACAAATGCAGTTGCAGAGACACTGGCTAATATCGAGGCTACAACAATTATCGGCGGTGGAGATTCTGCAGCAGCTGTTAACCAGATGGGATATGGCGACAGAATGTCTCACATCTCCACAGGTGGCGGAGCTTCCCTTGAGTTCCTTGAGGGCAAGGATCTTCCCGGCGTTGCAGCAGCAAACGACAAGTAATTTATTCACAAGAGGTATATAAAATGTCTAGAATTAAGATGGCAGCAGGTAACTGGAAGATGAACAATGGCGTTAAGGCAGCTGTTGAGTTCGTAAACCAGGTTATCCCTGCAGTAAAGGATTCCAACAATGAGGTTGTTCTCGGCGTACCCTTCGTATGCATTCCTGAGGTTGCAAAGCTCTGCGCAGGCACCAATGTTAAGGTTGCTGCTCAGAACATGTATTTTAAGGATAGTGGTGCTTACACAGGTGAGGTTTCCGGACCTATGCTCGCAGAACTTGGTGTATCCTATGTAATTATCGGTCACTCTGAGCGTAGAGAGTACTTCGCAGAGACTGATGAGACTGTTAACCTTAAAGCTAAGGCAGTATTTGCTCATGGCATGACACCAATTATTTGCTGCGGTGAGACACTTGAGCAGAGAGAGCTGGGCATCAAGGACGAGTGGATCAGAATGCAGATTAAGCTCGCTCTTAAGGACCTTACAGCTGAGCAGGTTTCTGCAACAGTTATTGCTTACGAGCCTATTTGGGCTATTGGTACAGGTGTTACAGCTACATCTGAGCAGGCTCAGGAGGTTTGTCACCTGATTAGAGAGTGCGTTGCAGAGCTTTACTCCAGAGAGGTAGCTGATGCAGTTCGCGTTCTTTATGGCGGCAGCGTAAAAGCATCCAACTGCAAGGAGCTCTTTGGTATGGCAGATATCGATGGTGGTCTTGTTGGTGGAGCCAGCCTTAAGATCGACGAGTGGCAGGCAATTTCTAACTGCTAATTAGTTAAAATAATCTATATGGCCGTGTCTAAAATAGATGCGGCCATAAGTTATGTAAAGGAGCATAATTATGAAGCTTGAAAAGAGCGGTTTTTCCGGTTACAAGGGACCTGTTGTCGTTATCGTAATGGATGGTATCGGTCTTTGCGATAGAGTAGAGGGCAATGCTGTTAAGCAGGCATATACTCCTACTCTTGATAGGATTATGGCACAATATCCAACAGTTAAGCTTAGAGCACATGGAACAGCTGTTGGTTTGCCCTCTGATGACGACATGGGCAATTCCGAGGTAGGCCACAACGCAATTGGTGCTGGTAAGGTTTACAGCCAGGGAGCTAAGCTGGTTCAGCAGTCCATTGAGTCTGGCAAGATGTTTGCAAATACAGCATGGCAGGAGATTTCCACAAATGTTGTAGATAACAACTCAACTCTTCACTTTATCGGCCTGTTCTCAGATGGTAATGTTCATTCCCATATTGATCACCTTAAGGCTATGGTTAAGCAGGCCAAGGCTGATGGTATTAAGACAGTTAGAATCCACACTCTGCTCGACGGCAGAGACGTAGGAGAGACATCTGCTCTTGAATATGTACAGCCATTTGAGGCTTTCCTTGCAGAGCTTAATGACGATAGCTTTGATGCCAGAATTGCATCTGGCGGTGGCAGAATGAACATCACAATGGACAGATACGAGGCAGACTGGTCCATGGTACAGCGCGGCTGGAATACCCACGTATTGGGAGAGGGCAGACAGTTTGCATCTGCAGAGGAGGCTATTACTACATACAGATCTGAGGCTAAGGTTATTGACCAGGATCTTCCTTCTTTTGTTATTGCTGAAAATGGCACACCAATCGGCACAATTGAGGATGGCGACTCTGTAGTATTCTTTAACTTCCGTGGAGATAGATCAATTGAGATTTCCAAGGCATTTGAAACAGAGAACTTTGCTGAGTTCGACAGAAAGAGATTCCCCAAGGTTGTTTACGCAGGCATGCTTGAGTATGATGGAGACCTTCATATTCCCACCAGATACCTGGTTTCTCCTCCTGAAATTCTCAATACAATGAGTGAACTTTTGGTTAACTCGGGCGTTTCTCAGATGGCAGTTTCTGAGACTCAGAAGTATGGTCACGTAACATATTTCTGGAACGGCAACAAGAGTGGAAAGTTCAGCGAGACTTTGGAGACATATTTTGAGCTTCCTTCTGACAATGTATCCTTTGATACAAGACCTTGGATGAAGGCAGTTGATGCAGGTGAGAAGTTTATTGAGGAGCTTGAGACAGGCAAGTACGAATTCGCCAGAATTAACCTTGCCAATGGTGACATGGTAGGCCACACAGGCAACTTTGCTGCAACTCTTATTGCTGTAGAGACAGTAGACCTGATTCTGACGAGAATCTTGAACACCATTGACAAGATGGGCGGAGTTGCAATTATCACCGCCGATCACGGCAATGCTGATGAGATGTATGAGATCGACAAGAAGACAGGAAAGGCTAAGGCTAACCCTGATGGAACTCTCAAGGCAAAGACGTCACATACACTTAACCCCGTTCCTTGTATCCTGTACGACAATGTTCATGGCAATGAGTATGAGGTTGTTGACACAGGCAACCTTGGCCTTTCCAACATCGCTGCTACAGCAGTTACATTGTTAGGATTTAAGGCTCCAGATTTCTGGGACGATAGTATCATTAAGTTAAAGTAGTCAGAGACACCTTCTACGTTAAGTAGAGGGTGTTTTTTTGTATTGCAATAGGGTACTAATTATGCTAAAATACCCAATTGTGACGTGGACTAAGAGGTCAGCAGACTTAAATATATATGAGGTAGACGATGACTGCATTTACAATTATTTTAGGTATTTTGGATATTATTGTTTGCATTGCTCTTATTATCATCGTTATGACACAGAGCAGCAAGACTGGTGGACTTGGAGCTATCGGTGGACAGTCCGATACAGGGTTTGGCGCTTCTAGGGCTAAGGCTCATAGGAACGAGGCTATTCTTTCTAAGCTTACTATCGGATTGACAGCACTCTTTATCGTGCTTTCTGTTTCTCTTTTTGCTATTTCTGGCAACAAGGCAACAACTTCCACTCCTTCCGCTACGCCCACAGCTACACCTTCATCTTCTGCTACACCAACATCCACAGCTGCTCCTACAGCAACACCTACAGCTACACCTGAGGCTTAATTTTCAGTTGATAGCATTACATTGTTTTTTAGACACAGTGTCGACCATCGGCGCTGTGTTTTTTAGGTTAATCCGGATATATTAGTAATATGGCACGTAAGGTAAATAATAATAAAAAGCATACTAAGCGAAATAATAGACATAAGCAAATTCTGCCACAGGTGTATGGTTATTATCATGACACAGGCAGAGGTTTCGGATTTGTGACTCCACTACCGGATTCCAGGTATTCGGAGGATATCTTTGTGCCCAGTGAGGATGCTCTTGGCGCAATGGATGGCGATCAGGTTTGCCTCAGAATTTCTCCTGCTGGTCGCAGAGGAAAGGCTCAGGGCGAAATTACCAGGGTTGTTGAGAGGAGTGTCAGCTCTCTTGTGGGCACATGTATGAACTCTGACAGAGGTTATATCTTTATCCCAGACAACCCCAAATATAGATTTTATAATTTTGTCCTGGAGCATAAGTCGGAGTTGGCAATTGCTGGCAGGGATCCGGAGAATAAGGGGCTTAAGGTCAGCGCAGTTATTGCACGTTATCCTAAGAATTCCACAGTTCGTGTTGTCGTTGCATTGACGGAGGTGTTAGGCTCCGTTGGTGATAGAGGTGTGGACGTTCTTTCCATAATAAAATCCTATGGTTTTCACAATGTGTTTAGTCGTCAGGTGATGAATGAGTGCAATAGTCATCCAGATACTATACTTGCTTCTGAATATTATGGCAGAGAGGATTTCAGGGAATATCAGATTGTCACCATAGACGGAGATGACTCCAAAGATTTTGACGATGCTGTTTTTGCATACAAAATGCCAAACGGCAACTACACATTGCAGGTGCACATCGCAGATGTATCACACTATGTGGAGCCCATGTCTTTTACTGACAAGGAGGCATATTTTAGGGGGACAAGTGTCTATTTTCTAGATAGGGTATTGCCCATGCTGCCGGAGAGACTTTCCAACGACTTGTGTAGTCTTAATCCGGGAGTAGACAGACTCACTATGTCTGTTGTGATGGAGATATCGCCAAATGGATATGTGGAAAATTATCGCATAGTCCCTGGCGTAATCCGCTCGCAGGGTAGGTTGACGTATACGAAGGTTCACCAGTTTCTACAGGGTGAGAGCCAGGAGTACGTGCAGTATGGTCAATTACTAAATACCATGGCAGAATTAGCTCAAATTTTGCGTTCTAAGCGCGTTGAACGCGGCTCGTTAGAGTTTGCTTTCCCTGAATACAAGGTTGTTCTGGACGCCAATGATTGCCCCATATCTGTGGACAAGATTGAGATAACTGAGGCTAATGGACTTATCGAGGAGTTTATGATTCTGTGCAATGAGACTGTGGCAGAACATATAACAATGAACAAGTATCCCATGGTGTACAGAGTCCATGACACACCAGATACAGAAAAAATGTCAAAGTTTGCCCACTTTGTTGGAGGCCTTGGATATCCGCTAAGGTTATCTAATAGTGATTTGCAGCATGAACTGGCTCGTTTGATTATGGAGACAGAAGACGATCCAAGACAGAGAATGATACATTCTGCCATGCTCCGTAGTCTAAAAAAGGCACAGTATGCATCGGATAATCGTGGTCATTTTGGTTTGGCCAGTCATTGTTATTGTCACTTTACTTCACCTATACGCAGATACCCCGACTTGATTGTGCATAGGATCTTAAAAAACATGATGGATCTTCCAATGTCACCACTACATCCAGATGATGATTTGGATAAGGCAGCGTTGCACCTTTCAGAAAAGGAAAGGGATGCTCAGGATGCAACCAGAGAGGCAGAGGAGATCAAAAAGATCGAATATATGCAGGGCTTTATTGGTCAGTGGATGGAAGGCGTTATATGTGGTGTTACTCCTTCAGGCCTTTTTGTTGAGCTGCCAAATGGCATTGAGGGGTTTGTTGAGTTATCATCAATGAGCAGATTTTATAATGTTGATGTGGACAACTATAGAATTGTGTCTCGTGGTGGTAATATAATGTTGTCGGTGGGCGATTCGGTTAGGGTTAAGGTAATCAGCGCCAGCATTGGTAGACGCAGAGTTTACTTTGAATTAGACAGAAAATGTGAGGATAGATAGATGGGCTACACTTTTGCTGTGCTATCACTTGGTTGTAAAGTTAATCAATATGAGATTCAGGCCCTTAGCGAATCTCTTGTAGAGAGAGGCCTTGTTCAGTGTGCTTTTGATCAGGTTGCAGATGTTTACATCGTAAATACATGTACAGTTACAGGAATGTCGGATAGAAAATCCAGACAGATGTTACGCCGCACCAAAAAGTTGAACCCAAATAGCCTTTTAGTTGTTATGGGATGTTATAGTCAGCTTTCTCCAGACAGCCTGTCAGAAATGGACGAGACCAATATCGTATGGGGAACAAGAAATCGTCAGAAGTTGCCCGAAATAATATTGGAGGCATTGGCGACAGAAGGTACTGTCAAAATCAGGTCAGACATGTTGTTTGAAAAATCAATCGATCCAATATCCATCTCACATATGTCAGAGAGATGCAGATCATACATCAAAATCGAGGATGGGTGCAACAGATACTGTACATATTGTGCAATACCATATGCCAGAGGTCCTGTTTGCAGCAGAGATCCTGATGAGATTGTTGCAGAGGCCAACAGATTGGCGTTGGATGGATGCAGGGAGATTGTGCTGATTGGCATAAACTTAGGTGTATATGGCCGGGATTTGCCTGAAAAACCAGGTATAACTCATCTGATTGAGAGAATTGCTGAGATCCCGCAGATAGCTAGAATACGTTTGGGCTCCATGGAACCGGATATGGTGGATGATGACTTTTTGGATTGTCTTGCAAAGACACCTAAGTTGTGCTCGCATTTTCACATGGCACTACAGAGCGGATGCGATAATCAGTTGCGCGATATGCACCGGAGATACACCTGTAGCGAGTTCCGGGATTTTTGCCGCAAGCTGAGGGAAGTTCGACCAGATGCAGCAATTTGCACAGATATTATGGTGGGATTCCCAGGTGAGACAGATAGTGATTTTGACAGCTGTATGGAGTTTGTTAGGGATATAGATTTTGCCTCTATGCACGTTTTTAAGTACTCAAGGAGACCAGGAACGAAGGCCGATTCTATGCCAAATCAGGTCAAAGAGGAGATAAAGAACATTCGCAGCGATGCACTAATTAACCTTGGTAGCGAAATGAGCCTACATTTCAACAAGAGACAAGTCGGAAAGACTGTACAGGTGTTGGTTGAGCGCAGATGCGAAGGAGAGAATAGCCTATGGGAGGGTCATACTGACAACTATGTGACCGTGAGGTTTTGTGGCGGTGAAGAATTGTGCAATAAATTGGTATCTGTTACCGTAGTCAGAGCAGATGCCGAATATGTATATGGAACTATTGATAATTCCAGTTCCTAAGTGGTATACTTTTCACATCATAGATCAAGGAGGATTCATCCGTGGATAAGGGTACGATTAAATTTAAATTGACCAATGATAAGGAGGATATCAGAGATATTCTCAGCCAGGTATATGCTGCACTTAAGGCTAAGGGCTACAACCCTCTTAATCAGATTGTTGGATATATTATTTCTGGTGATCCCACATACATTACCAGTTATAACAATGCTCGCGCCTTGATTACACGTATCGACAGAAATGATCTTTTGGAGGAGATGACACTGCAGTTCCTTAAGGATCAATGTGGCATCGCAGATATTGACTAATGGCCAGGATTCTTGGTGTTGATTATGGCCGTGTGCGTATTGGTGTGGCCATCAGTGATATTTCTGAGACCATAGCAGGACCATTGGTTACGCTTAAGAACCACAATGGTTGCTTAGAGGAGTTGTTGCAGATATGCAAAGACAATGGTGTTACTACCATTGTAATGGGATACCCTCGCAATATGAACGGCACTGAGGGTGACAACTGCCAGATGGTTAACGATTTTTCTGCGCGATTGCAGGAGGCAGGAGGATTTAATATCATCAAGTGGGATGAGAGGTTGTCATCTGTTGCCATACATTCCATGTTGGCAGCCACCAATACTAAGGTAGGTAAGGACAAGGGTAAGGTTGATAGGATGGCTGCAGTCTATATTCTGCAAGGCTATCTGGATTACGCCAAGACCCATTGACCCATAACTTTTGAGAGGAGACAGTATATGAACAAGGATAACGTTAATGCACCTCAGGATTTTGATGAGGATATCATAGAGATTGTGGACGAGTCGGGTTCCAGCATGCCATACAAGATGTTGGCTGATTGTCAATGGAATGGTAATGACTACATTCTTTTGGAGCCCCAGTTTGACACTGGTGAGCCAGATGAGGTCATGATCTTCAGAGTCACAGAGGAGGACAATGGAGATTTTAACCTGGCAGATTTGGAGTCCGAGGAGGAGGCAAGAGCAGTATTTAACCTCTTTAAGGATCTGCTGGCCGAGGACGACTTTGAGTTTGAGACTCAGGAATAATCATGAGGGGGTGCAAGTGCACTCCTTTTTTTGTATATCTTTTGTAAAACGGTAAATAATATCTATGTACTCAAGAATATATAGAGGAGATTTGCTATGAGTGAGGCAAATTATTGCATCAAATGTACTGTTGACAAGTGTAAGCATCACTGCAGAGAAGAGGATTTCTGTTCTCTTGCCAAGATTCAGGTAGGAGAGAGATGTCAAGGAAACTCTGATCAGTGTCTTACTGACTGTGAGTCTTTCTGCCATAAGTAATAGATGCTTTTGAGGGTGTTGGATGATTCTGACACCCTTACATATTTAGCCCTGTCTTTGCGTCTTATGTTGTAATATGTTATCATCTCCATAATTGGAGGAAATATGATAAAGGCGTGGGACAGTATATATAATGGTCTGATAGAGACGATGCCGGTGGAGCTGAGATGGCTGACAATCCTTTTCGGCGTTTTGTCGTTGGCATCCATCTTGTTCTTTGTATTCAGAGGTAAACTGCATAGATATCGCTATGGTGTAGAGGCAACGACCGACTACGATGCAGACATTTTCCCCAGGAGATATGATTTTCTTGATGGCATCAGAGGCCTGTCCATCTTGCTAGTCGTTATATTCCATATTTGGCAGCAGTCATGGATGTGGCCTACGTTTTATATTGGGAATATTACTATTAACCTCAATCATTTTGCTTTGGCTGGATTTATGGGGGTCGAGGCTCTGTTTGTGCTTAGCGGATTTTGTCTGTTCCTGCCATATGCAAAGGCATGTTTCACAGGCAAAGAGTACAAGGTCAGACCATGGACTTTTTATAAAAAACGTCTTTTGCGAATTGTTCCCAGTTATTTCATCTCAATTGCATTATTGTTGGTGTTTGATAAGTCGGTGTACATTGGCACAGGCGTGGAGTTTGTGCAGAATTTACTGGGCCACCTTCTATTTGTTGAGAATATGATGACACCCTTTGGTGGATCTTATATTAACGTTGTCTACTGGTCATTGGCAGTAGAGATGCAGTTTTATATCTTGTTCCCGCTAATAGCAGGGCTGATGAGGCGTCACCCGCACCTGACGATGTTGGTAGTTGCCCTCATAGGCAATGGGTATAGGGCCTATATTTTGCTAAATAAGGCTGAGCATATGTCTATATATTTCAACATGTTGCCAGGCATGATTGACTTGTTTGTGCTGGGAATGTATGGCTCCTGGTGGGCGCTCAGGCTGAGGAAGTCCCTCTATAACATGAACAGGGGGAAGCAGGCATGGCTCAAGACAATTATGTCCATAGGATTTGTTGTGCTCACCTTGATGCTGTGTTCTATGATGTATTGGCTCATGAAGTTTAACTACTTTGATACTGGATACAAGGTAATTGCAGGCAACCAGCTATTCCAGACACTTGTGAGACCGTTTTGGGGTATTGTTGTCATGCTGCAGATGATTTGTGGAGTATTCCTCTTTAGATGGATGGAGCGTATTTTCTCAAATGTCATATTAAAATTCATTGCCAGGATATCTTTAAATCTGTATCTGTGGCACCAGTGGATATCTGTTAAGCTTCGCGTAAATGACGTTTTCTATTATGATTCGTTGCAGTATCAGGCCAATCAATACGATCCAACATGGGGCAAGAAGGCATTTTGGGGCAGTATTTTCGTATCTATTGTCGTTGCATATCTGTTTACATTGTTGGATGAGTGGATGGTTGCAAAGATCCCTCAGGTTGGAAAGTCTGTGGATAATATTTTCAGCTCTATTAAATCAAAGATTTCTTATCTAAAACAAGAAGAGACTCAACAGTGATAGTTCCTTTGTGCAAGGGATATCAACGTGAGTCTCTTTGAATTACTAATATAATCTGTCTGTTACATCAGAGATTCTACCTCTAACATTACAGCGCTCATTGGAACTCCAAGAGCTATACAGATGCGGTAAAAAGTAGCCATCGTAGGTTTACGCATGCCACATTCTATTGCGCTGAGATGTGAACGACCAATACCAGCTGAGCAGCTGAGTGACTCCTGTGTAATGCCCTTTGCAATGCGATTCCTGGCCAATACGCGACCTACAATTATTGGATCAATATTCGATGATGCCATAATACTTACCTCCAAAATGTGTAAATTATGTAACTCAAACTCTTTACCAGTTTAGTATAGTAAACTGTTTTTGTGACTTCAAGGGTTTGCGAAACCTTGACAAATTTAGTGAAAAATCTTTAATTCTATTTTTTTAAATTTAAGTTATTTACGACAAATTCCGCGCATATTCTATTAGAAAATTATTGCGAGGGAATTTTGTATGCGCTGGTTTGTCAGATTTTTTGATTTACTATGTATTGTGGTTGCGGTTACCATGTGCTGGACGTTATACCATGGGTATGATAATCAAAATGAGCAACCATTGCAGCCAGTGGCTACCACAGGCCCTCAGGAGCAAGAAGTTGATATTGCGCCAGAAGTGGCTTTAGACAAATCTCTGTTAGAGGAAATAGAGTATTATAACGAGGCTAGCGTGGGGACTGAGAGTCCAGTGTTTCAGGGGTTAGTGCGATCGTCCTCAGGAGGTCCTGAAATCCTGATATACCATACTCATACCTCCGAAACATACAGGGGGGATAAGGGTTCTGTTGTGGATGTTGGAGCTCTGCTAGCAGATTTGCTGAGGGCAAAAGGATACAGGGTTTTGCACGATGTTTCCATAAATGACAGTGACTACAATATGTCTTATGAAACAGCCTATTGTAACGTCGAAAAAATACTCAATGCTAACCCCTCAATACAGTGCATTATAGACGTTCACAGGGATTCAGCCACCAAAAACATGGTGGTGGAGGATCAGGGCATACAATACGCAAAGATGATGCTTGTTGTTGGGACTAATGTAAGGCTGGCAAATGCTGGATGGCGTGATAATTTGTCCTTTGCCAAGGCAATCCATGTCAATTGTATGGAAAGAGTTCAGGAAATAATAAAGCCCATCTACCTCAGCGTAAACAGATACAATCAGCATATGTGTGAAAACTCTGTTATTGTAGAAGTAGGTGGGCTGGAAAATACACTCAATGAAGCGTTAAACGCAACCTATATATTGGCTGAGGCCATCGACAGCACGCTAAAGGGAAAATAGTCTAGGCATTAAGGAAAATATCCATCAATGTACAGCCAGGATCAATGTAGTCGCCGTTTAGTTTAGCAGATGCCTCGTTGAACTCATAGCCTGTAGAGGGGGAGCAGCTGTCCCAAATCAGATAAGGAACAGGCTCGTGATTGTGAGTCCTGATATCCAATGGTGTTGCATGGTCAGGAACAATCAGAATGCGCATATCGTGTCCTTGAGAGACATATTCCAGTACAGGTCCAAGTATATGTTTGTCGATCATCTCAATAGAATAACGCTTTCCCTCGGCATCTCCATGGTGGCCGCACTCGTCAGGTGCCTCAATGTGGGCGTAAACAAAGTCATAACCATTGTTGAAGCAATCAATAACAGCCTGACCCTTGCCAGCAAAGTTAGTATCCTTGTTGCCAGTAACATTTGGAACAAAAATTACGTCCATATTGGTCAGAACGCCAAGTCCCTTGATGAGGTCAACAGCAGATATTACTGCACCCTTGAGACCATATTTTGATTCAAAAGAAGGTAAGGCAGGTTTAAATCCCTGACCCCACAGCCAGATAGAATTGGCGGGATTCTTACCCTGTGCAACACGGTTAAGGTTAACGGGATGATTCTCCAAAACCTGGGTGCTGGCCTTCATCAGATTAAGTATCTGCTGTCCGCAGGTACCTCCAGGCAGGAATTCTCTAATCGCCCTGCCGGTGATGTCATGTGGAGGAGTGCAGGTGAATTCTGTGCTACCACCCTTCCATCTGAGACAATGACGGTAACTGACACCGGAGAAAAACTCCATTACGTCTGTCCCCAATGCCTCCTGTACGGCAGCTATTAACTGAGCAGCCTCTTCGGTCGAAATCTCACCAGAGCTGTAATCAATCATTGTCCTGCTTTCGTATTGGTCCTCAGTGGATAGAGTAACCAGATTGCACCTCATGGCAACATCTGTGGACTCCATGGGAACATTCATGCTGGCTGCCTCGATGGGACTGCGGCCTGTGTAATAAACCAATGGGTCATATCCCATGACAGACATATTAGCAGGGTCGCTGCCTGGTGGGGAAATTGTATCAGGAACGGTCTTGACTAGTCCAATACGGCTATTACAAGCGATCTTATTCATATTGATCTTATTGGCAGATTCCATAGGGGTCTTACCATCAAAACCAGCATATGGATGGTCAGCCATTCCGTCGCAAAGAATTACTAAATATTGCATAAATACCTCTTAAAACCAAGGAGTGCACATATACTGTACACTCCTTGGGAAAATTTTATATTCTGAATTCGTTTATCCCAATACGGAGATGAATACACCAGCGGCAACTGCAGATCCTATAACACCTGCTACGTTGGGGCCCATAGCGTGCATGAGAAGGAAGTTTGAGGGATCCTCCTCGGCACCAACTGCCTGAGAAACACGTGCTGCCATAGGAACGGCGGAAACACCAGCAGAACCGATAAGGGGATTGATCTTGCCACCTGTGAGAACGCACATAAGCTTACCAACAAGAAGTCCGCCTGTAGTACCAAGAGCAAAGGCAACAACGCCCATACATACAATACCAAGGGTCTTGAGTGTGAGGAAATTATCAGCAGTTGCTGTAGCGCCAACAGAAAGACCAAGGAAAATTGTTACGATGTTCATAAGCTCGTTGGAAGCTGTCTTAACAAGTCTATCACAAACGCCGGACTCCTTAATAAGGTTACCAAACATCAAACATCCAATCAATGGAGCTGCAGAAGGCAGGAAGAGAGCGATAAGGATTGTAACCATGATGGGGAATACCATCTTCTCTGTCTTAGATACAGGACGAAGAACGCTCATCTTAATAGCACGCTCTTTCTTAGTTGTAAGGGCTCTCATAATAGGCTTCTGAATAGCTGGGATAAGAGCCATGTAGGAATATGCTGCAATAGCAATGGGTCCAAGAAGCTCAGGGGAAAGGAGTCTGGTAACGAAAATAGCTGTAGGACCATCAGCTCCACCGATAATACCAATGGAGGCTGCATCGTTCATAGTAAAACCAATACCAGGAATCTGTCCAAGGAGAAGAGCACCTGCAAATGCTGCGAAGATACCCAACTGTGCACCTGCACCCATAAGCAATGCCTTTGGGTTAGCGATAAGAGAGGAGAAATCCGTCATTGCGCCAATGCCAACGAAGATGATACAGGGGTAGATACCGAGCTTAACGCCAATATAAAGTATATCCAGAAGACCTGCACTACCACTGCCAATAGCGGCCCAATCAATATGTCCACCCTCGAAGAAAGCAGCGTTGTACAGTCCAGCACCAGGCAAGTTGGAAAGCAACATACCAAATGCAATGGGGAGCAAAAGGAGGGGCTCAAACTTCTTTGCGATTGCAAGATAAATGAGAACCAGAGAAAGTCCGATCATAACGTAGTTTTTCCAGTCGCCGGTGGCGAAACCAGAATCATTTACAAGACCGAGTAAAATTTCTTTTAAAGTATTAAAAAAGTCCATGTATGTATTCCTTTCGTAAACTTAAGCCTTGCGAATCGACTTAATCCTAAGATTGCGGTCATCATCAATGGGGTTAACCTTGTTAATAGCAGCAGTGACAGCAGCTATCAAAGCAGGATCCGTGTTGTTATGAGCAGCGTTGGCAGGAATAATAGACTTGATCCTCAGACTACGACCCTCATCAACAGGATTAACCTTATGAATAGCAGCAGTAATAGCTGCAATAAATGCTGGATCAGGAACATCCTGAGCAGCAGGAGTCGTGACAGCAGCAGGCTTATTAGCAGCACGCTTGTTAGCCAGCTTAAAGATAGAGCCCATAATAGTGATGAACAGAATCAAAATGGCCAGTACAAGAAATACAACGGCCAATCCACCGACCATCAACGCAATTGACATACCATCCATAATAATCTCCTTAAAGTAATGCCAGAAAGGCATATTAAATAAAAACCAATTACCCCAAAAGTTATCATAGAGACGTAAAAAAGTCAATGAAAAACTGCATTTCAAGAGCGTAGATCAGGCATAGTTTACTTGTTGATGGTTGGCTCATTTAATTGACATAAAATAGGTATAAAGATATAATTTTGATAGTAATATGGGAGGTGTTGGATGAAAGCATTTTCTAACAAATCTGGAGTCATTATTTTATCTGTGGCAGTAGCACTGGCAGTGGTTATTATTGGCGCAGTTGCCGTATTTGCTGACTCATGGGCCAAATATGACTTGTTTTTAGATGGCTATGTTATTAACACTAAGGATGTTCCGCTTGTTGATGGTGATGCATGCCTTGTTCCTGCTTGCCAGATTGTAGAATATATTGGCGGAACGATTACTGACAATGGCTCTCAAGCCGTGATTAAATGGGCTGGATATGAGGTTAAGGTTACAGATGGATCTACAAATGTGACCTATACATCTTATTTTAATTCTACATCCAAGTCCTTTACAGCAGATGTTGCGACAAAATTCACCAGTACAGAAATATACGTGTCTTCTTTGGTTTTCACAGATGTTATGAATGCTGTGTCTGTCACTGTCAATGATACATATTATCATGTAAAGGTTGTTTCAAAGGATGAGCCTACAGCTACGCCGACCGTAACACCTACACCTAAGCCAACTGCGACACCTACACCTAAGCCAACGGCAACACCTACAGTCGCACCAACGGCTACACCGACTGCAACTCCTACAGTGACGCCTACGGCAACACCTACAGTCGCACCTACGGCAACACCTACAGTCGCACCAACGGCTACACCGACTGCAACTCCTACAGCGACGCCAACGCCAACACCAACGCCAACACCAACGCCTACACCTACTCCAGCGCCTATTGCTCCGGATGGTGACTATAAGGAAACTACAATTGTTTCTGGCATCACATATGATAACCAGGGTACACGTAGGTACTTCAATATAGATGGTGTTGAGTTAACCAATGGCACCAGCGTTGGAGCTACGGCTAACTACACTCAGGTTGTCGGATATGACGGATTTACTTATTCCATCACATTTGTGGATGATGGTCGTTTCCAGAACGCCTTTTACAATATTGACGATGATTTTTTCCGTTATTTGGAAGTGACCCGTGTTAGTGACAATGTTGTAAAAATCTTCTTTAAGTCAAAGATTCCTATGACAGTAACACCCTTTAGTAGACCGGATGTTACTGGCAAGGTTGTATATAGCGCCATTTCTTTCTATCCTGTAAAGGGGACTGGTCCCAGAGTCTTTATTGATGCTGGCCATGGTGGTTGGGAGCACGGTGCTATGTATAACTCTGTCAACGAATCAGACCTTAATATCGAAATCGCAAAGCTGGTTATAGCAAAGCTAAAGGCAGCTGGCGTTGATGTTGTTGCATCCAGAGAGGATGATACATATGTTGGTGTCTATGAAAGGGCACTGCTGGCTAATGACGCTAAGGCTACAGTCTTTGTCAGCATCCATAACAATGCATCTACATCCACAAAGATGCATGGCACGGGTACGTATTATTTCAGTACATCAACCAATGGTATTAAATTGGCCACAAATATTCAGGAAGAGATGGTCAAGTCTATGGATTCGCTGAATCATGGCATAATTACAGGCAACGACCTGACAGTTATCGATGCGACCAATATGCCTGCAGCTCTTGCTGAGGTAGGATTTATGTCAAATCCCGAGGAGCTTGAGTTGCTAAAGACTCAGGAATACAAAGAAAAGGCCGCTGATGGCATATTTAAGGGCATAATGAACGCCTTAGATCAAATGGGGTATTAGCATTGCAGAAGATTTACGTAGCTACAAATAACAATCACAAAATAATGGAAATCAGGGAGATTCTCAAAGGATTTGAATGTATCTCTCTCAAGGATGCTGGCATAGATTCCAACCCTGAGGAAACGGGCAAGACATTTGCAGAAAACGCAGAGATTAAGGCAATGGCCCTCCACAAAATAACCGGGGAGGCCGCAATTGCAGATGATTCAGGCATTTGTATCGATGCATTTGGCGGTGAGCCTGGTATATATAGCAGCCGTTTCCTTGGCGAGGACACAGCCTATGATATTAAGAATAATATTATCTTAGATAGGCTTAAGGATGTGCCATGGGAGGAGAGAGGCGCTCAGTTCGTGTGTGCTGTGTCTTATGTGGATACCAATGGTCAGGCCAGGTCGTTTTTAGGCGTTTGCCCAGGTCATATCGGTTATCAGCCTAAGGGAGATAGAGGATTTGGATATGACCCTATTTTTGTGCCTGATTGTGGTGATGGCCGCACAACTGCAGAGATGACTGATGACGAAAAGAATGCTATTAGCCACAGAGGTTTGGCAATGAGAGCTTTTGCAGAATATCTGGAAAATCTTTCTTGACAATTTTGCACCCAAGTTATTATAATAACAAACGCTGTCGTAACTGACAGGATTTCCTTGTGGAGAGGGGGGATAAGTAATGTCCGAAATCAGAGTTAAAGAGAATGAGTCTCTCGAGTCCGCTCTTAAGAGATGGAAGAGACAGTGTGCTAAGGCAGGAGTCCTCGCAGAGCTCCGCAAGAGAGAGCACTATGAGAAGCCCAGCGTTAAGCGCAAGAAGAAGTCTGAGGCTGCTCGTAAGAGAAAGTTTAAGTAATTAAATTGCCCATGGAAACCGCCTGCTTCAGGCGGTTTTTTTGCGTCATTGACAGTATCGTGTTATTATATTAGTTACATACGTTGGGAGGTATACAAGCTATGTTAAATGCTCTTACCTTAGGAACTATCTCATTCCCCAACATGGGACTAAATTTTGAGATAGATCGAGTAGCTTTTTCTATTGGCAGATTTAGCATTTATTGGTACGCCGTTTTTATTGTTGGCGCCATGATTTTGTCTGCCATATTGGCCCTTAAACAGTGCAATAAGTATGGCATTACACAGGACGATGTTATCGACAACGTTCTTTTTGCGCTTCCATCTGCTATTATTGGCGCCAGATTATATTATGTTATATTCGAATGGGAGAGCATTAAAAGAAGCACATTGGCTGGAACTTTGGTGTCAATCGTTAATATCAGAGATGGCGGTCTCGCTATATACGGTGGACTCATCGGCGCTGCATTGGCTGTATTTTTTGTATCTCGTCACAAAAAGATTAATTTCCTACATTTGTTCGATTTTGCAGTTCCATATATTGCAATCTCACAGGGTATTGGCAGATGGGGCAACTTTGTTAACCAGGAGGCCTTTGGCGTCAATACCAATTTGCCCTGGGGTATGACTGGCGACCAGATTGTGCGCACTTTGTTGGCTCGTCAGGGAGAGTTGGCTGAGTTGGGAATGACGGTGGATCCTTATGGACTCGTCCATCCCACGTTTTTGTACGAATCAATTTGTAACATTATTATTGGTATAGTTTTGTTTGTCATGAGAGACCGTCTCATGAATCGTAAGGAGGGATATAATACATTTATGTACTTGTCCCTTTACGGACTTATCAGAGCCTTTATCGAAGGATTGAGGACAGATAGCTTGTATATCGGCATTTTCCGTGTATCCCAGTTGTTGGCCTTGTTGTGCTTTGTTGTATGTGGCATTCTCGCTATTATTTGCATCCGCAGGCCTGCATCTACAGTTTATGCAGCGATTACGGAGGAGTCAAAGCCAGAAAAGACACATGACGATGTAGATACTACCGACACAATTGTAGAAGAAAATTCTGAAAATTAATTATTGTATGGTTAGACGCAAGAAGAAAAAGGGAATAGGTGTTTTAGCTCTCAAAAATGAGCAAAAGCTTAATTTGTCCAGGACCTATGACTATGGACTTATCTTTTGCGTTATCGTTTTGACATGTATTGGTGCTGTTCTCTGTACCAGTGCAATCAGTTCATTTACCAGCTTTAATTCTATGCTGCGCAACCAGATTATTAGTATAATTATTGGCATTGTTGCATGCGTGTTTATCAGTATACTTGATTATGATTACTTTAGGGTGTTCGGTATTCTAGGGTATATTGTAACACTTGGCCTGCTTGTCCTGGTTTTATTCAGAGGTGTTGAGGTTGGTGGAGCTAAGAGTTGGCTCAGACTACCTGTTTTGGGCCTGTTTCAACCATCTGAGTTGTCTAAGGTTACAACAATTATGGTTGCTTCCATATTTTTTGCCAGACTGCGAGATAAAGAAGGCAAAGAATGGTTTAATATCCTCGCTATTATTATAACCTGCAGCATTCCATTGGGCCTCATTGTTCTACAGAACGACACAGGCACAGCTATGATTTATATGTTTGCCATTGCCATTATGTTGTTTGTGTATGGCGTCAAATTCAGATATATATTTATTGTTTCAGGAGCTGGCCTTGCTGCGCTGCCGTACCTTTGGTTTAACGTTCTCAAAGACCACCAAAAGGGCCGCGTTTTGGCCGTTTTACAGCCTGAATTATATGCCGAGACGTATTCATATAACATTTTGAGAGCACAAGAGGCTATTTCCTCCGGTGGTTTATCTGGCAAGGGCATGTTAAACGGAGATTTGACTGCCTCATATTATGTTCCAGTTCAGGAATCGGACTTTATTTTCTCGGTTGCCGGTGAGGAAATGGGATTTGTGGGCTGTGTATTTTTGTTAATACTTATTTTTGGAATTTTAGCATGGATGTATTGGGTTGGAATGACAGCCAAAAACAGTTATGGTAGTTTCCTTGTTGTTGGCATGACATCAATGTTAGCGTTCCAGTACGCCGAGAATATCTGCGGTTGTCTTGGCATATTCCCTCTGACAGGTATTCCTTTGCCCTTTGTCAGCCAAGGCGGTACGGCTATGATAGTTAATTTTATGCTGCTTGGCATTGTTTTGAGTGTATCCAGTCGAAGAGAGCGCGGATCCCACGTATACGACACAGCAACCAAGAGGTCCTATGATGACAGTAAATCTATTTCCGAATATTCGTGAGGATGACCTGATTAACTATTCGCCATTTGCCAATGGCGATAGTGCATCCATCACTCTTAAGGCACCTGCTAAGATTAATTTATACCTGGATATCGTTGGCACAGATCACAGGGGCTATCATATGTTAAATATGGTCAACAGAGTAGTATCTCTGTCTGACATTATTACTGTGTCTGTGTACAAAGATGGCTTTGGGAGACTCGAATTTGACTGTGACACTCCTGGTTTACCGACAGACAGTCGCAATACATGTGTTAAGGCTGGAGCTCTGTTTAAAGAATATATGGGCAGCACGGACAGCATCAGGATTTACCTAAGCAAGAAAATCCCCCACGAGGCAGGACTGGCTGGAGGTAGCAGCGATGGCGCTTGTGTTTTGCTTGCCCTTAATCATATTTATGGTGAGCCCTGTGACGAGGAAACATTGCAATTGCTCTCTTTGGCTATAGGTACTGATGTTCCTTTTTGTAGGATTAAACGGACAGCACTTTGTACTGGTGATGGTCGCAATGTGCGATTTATTAAGGACAGAATCGACTGGGACAGGTATCGACTGGTGCTGCTTAAACCTAACGTAGGCATTTCCACAGTTGAGGCCTACAGACAGTTTGATGTTATCACTGGAGGTATAGACCCCAATGCTCCTGGGCATCAGGCCACACTGGATGCATTAGCCTCGGGAGATATGGCTGCTTTGTCCAAGTCTGCTTATAATGCCCTGATGATTCCGGCGCTGGATGCACATCCTGTAATTGGAAAAATAGTTCAGTTTCTCGTCGATAGAGGCGCAGTATTTAGTCAGATGTCCGGCAGTGGCACATGTGTATATGGATTTTTCGATTCGAGGGATAACGTGGATTTAGGCGCTATTGCATATGATGCAAAGGCAAAATTCGGAGAAGACTTGTTCACATACTGGGAGAAATAATATGACATCTATTAAAACTGGCGTTGATCTCGTATACATTCCTAGAATAAAGGCACTCATTGAGGATGGAGATGCTGCTACCAGATTGTCCAAGCTATATTCTCCAGACGAGATTGAGTATTGCCGCACGAGTAGTGGCGAATTAAGGTATGATCGATTTGCAGTCAGATTTGCTGCTAAGGAGGCTGTGCTAAAGACTTTTGGCACAGGGTTTTCCGATGGACTGTATTTACGCGACATTGCCATTGGCCACAATGATGCCGGGGAACCTTATGTTATCCTAAGTGACAAAGCCCAGGAGCTTTTTTCAGATATGGGAGGTGTGGAGATATCGATTTCTCTTAGCCACGAACAGGATTATGCTTGCGCTTTTGCAATTGCAAGATTTGAACGTTAATATAGCGAATTTTCGCTAACTTCTTAAATATTTATTTTGCCTCTACACAAAATAACATGGAAATTAATGTTAGTGGAGGTTAAATGAAAATTTCAAAACCAATAATCAAATATTTTGTTTTGGGTACAGCTGCAACCTTGGTAATAGTTGGTGTGGCTCTGTATTTTGCTATGATCTCTGGAATTACAAATGATTCTAAGTCGCAACTTGATGCAGAAGCATATTTAGGAGCTACAGATATAGCCCAGGGAGCTGCAACTAGTCTTACAGCTGAGCAACTATTGGCTAGAGCAATTAATGGCGAGGCTAGGGGAGAGCCCTATGAAGGCCAGGTGGCAGTAGGAGCTGTGATTTTAAACAGAGTAGAAAGTCCGGATTTTCCAAATACGATTGCAGGCGTAATTTATCAGCCATGGGCATTTACATCCGTGCACGACGGACAGATTGACCTGCCAATTGAGGAAGGGAGCACCTGTCTGCAGGCAGCAAGGGATGCACTAAATGGTTGGGACCCAACAAATGGATGTCTATATTTTTGGAATCCTGATACCGCAACAAGTTCGTGGATATGGTCACGCCAGATAGTTAGAAAAATTGGTCGTCACAATTTTGGGATATAGGTGAATTATGAAGTTAAGAAGAATTTATCTATGGACCTTAGTTATGGTCACAACAATAGGATTGGCGGCATATGGCATTGTTATGTCTGACAAAGCCAGCCAGAGAATGAAGGATTTGGACAGCCAATACGATAGGGCATATTATGATTTGACATCTTATATGGATAATGTAGAGGCACTGCTTGCCAAGAGTATAATTGTATCACATCCGGAAAACACTTCTGAAACCCTGGAACAGATATGGAAGCAGGCAGATTTAGCTCAGGAAAATCTGAATACATTGCCTGCAGGACAGCACGTGTTTGCCGGAACATCGAAGTTCTTGAACCAGCTTAGCAACCTGGCGATGAGTGCTAATTACGCATTAGAGAGTAGTGGCAGCATTCCAGAAAACTATAAATCCGAATTAATTAGCATGCACCAGTACTGTATGACCCTGGTTACAGACCTGCACGATATGGAATCCCTGATCAATGGCAACAGCCATTTCTGGGATAAATTCCAAGCAAAGGATAATGCAGGAATGGAGGAAAATATATTTGGCAGTATGGACTCCCATTTGGCTCAAATTCCTGAGATAGTATATGATGGTCAGTATTCAGATCACTTGACAAGCAGTACACCAAAGGGATTGACTGGAGGTGAGGTAACCAAGGAACAAGCTATGGAGATTTTGAGATCTATTATCGAAGAAACAGGTGTTACGTCCTCTGAAATTGTATGCACAGATATATCAGAGGGTATGATTCCTTTGTACAACATGGAGATAACCATGGAGGATGGATCTAAGGCTTCTGCCAGCATAACTCGTCAAGGAGGCATGTTATTGTGGTACTTGTGGAATAGAGATTCAACAGCTGAGGTGAACATTTCATTGGCTGCGGCACAAGCTTATGGGGCAGAATTTCTACAGGCTATAGGGTACGAGAATATGATACCAACTCATGGTGAGACAATATATAATTCTACCACCGGAAATGTTATCACAGTTAATTACTGCTACGAGCAGGATGGTGTGAAGGTGTACCCAGATTTGGTCAAGCTCAGAATCGATGGAACTGATGGGACTATTGTGGGAGTTGAGGCTAATGGGTATCTGAACTGCCATACAGAAAGAACCTTGAATGACCCAAGTGTATCCGAGGCACAAGCCCTGGAACATATTTCTGATGATGTGACAATAAACAGCATATATTTGGCAATTATTCCTACAGATTACAGCACTGAGGTTATGGTGTACGAGGTTTCGGCTAGTTATAACGATAAGAGTTACTTGATTTATATTAACGCTGAAACTGGCAGAGAAGAGGAAATAATCGTCAAGGTTGAGGAATAAGATAGACGGGCGGAACAGTTATGGTCCGCTCATTACATAAAATGTTTACCATATTTGAAATCTATTTTATAATAGTTCGAGATAGGAGATTACATATGTTGACATATAAGCAGATTATAGAAAACAAAGAGGTTATGACATATGTCGGCCGCGCAGATGATACTATTAGGGAGCTTGGATATACAGAGCATAGTTTTGCTCATGTAGGTGCTGTGACTAATATGGTTAAGTACATTCTTGAGACCATGGGCTTCTCTCAAAGGATGGTGGAGTTGGGTATGATTGCTGCGCATATGCACGATATTGGTAATATGCTCAACAGGGAGGATCATGCTCAGACCAGTGCAATCATGGCCTTTACCATATTGAGAGATCTAGGGGCATCACCTGATGAGATAACAGAGGTATGTACCGCGATTAGCAATCACGATGAGGGTACAGCGGTTCCTGCAACGCCATTGGCAGCAGCCTTGATTCTGGCAGATAAGTCTGATGTTCGCAGGAGTCGAGTCAGGAATAACATGCTGTTTTCTTTTGACATTCATGATAGAGTCAATTATTCTGTGACAGATTCATCACTTAGTATTGATGATACCAAGCAGAAGATCGTTCTTTCTTTGTCAATTGATAATAAATATTGCACGGTAATGGAATATTTTGAGATATTTATTGGCAGGATGAACTTGTGTCAAAAGGCCGCCAAAAAGCTTAATTTGCAGTTTGGCTTAATAATTAATGGACAGAAGATGATTTGATTATGAAGGATAATAAGGCGATAAAGACTGTAGCAGTTAATAGAAAGGCATATCACGATTACCATATATTGGAGACCATGGAGGCAGGCATTCAGTTAGTTGGCACTGAGGTTAAGTCCATCAGAGGCGGCAACATGAACCTTAAGGACAGCTATGTGTCATTCCATGACGGAGAGGTTTACGTTTACAATATGCATGTCAGCCCATATGAACAGGGCAATATTTTCAATAAGGACCCCATGAGACCACGCAAATTGTTGATGCACAGGGGGGAGATCCTCAAGTTACACCAAAAGTGCAAGCAGGACGGACTGACACTGATACCGATCTCCGTATATTTTAATCATGGTTTGATCAAGTTGGAGCTGGCATTGGCTAAGGGCAAAAAGTTGTACGACAAGAGAGAGGACATTGCCTCAAGGGATGCTGAGAGAGATATGGAGAGGGCGTTTAAGAGTTGATTTACCAATTTTTAGACGCTGTTTTCTGAACTGGGACATAATTTAATAGTTCAAACATATAATCTTCGTGGATAGAATTTCACGGAGATTTATTTTGTCAAAATCCAGGTATGATAGATGTGTTGTTTTGGGAAATTACATAGTAGAAAATGATGTTACAGTCAGGGCTTGTGCACAGCAATTTGGCATATCAAAGTCAACAGTTCACAAGGATGTGAGCCTCAAATTGAGAAACTGCGACAAGGTGCTGTACGAGCAGGTACGGCAGGTCTTGGACAGGAATAAGGCAGAGCGTCACATTAGAGGCGGTGCAGCAACAAAAGAGAAGTATACTGGCAAATCCTGAGACTTTTAGTCGCTATTGCCCTAAACCATAGCCTTTGATATAATCAACAAGGTAAAACCCTTATTTATAGTTATTTATATTATTGGAGGTATATTTCAATGGCAGAGTTGAAGGGTGCTGCAATATTTGGTCAGTCTGGTGGACCTACATCAGTTATCAATTCCAGTGCAGCAGGTGTATTTATCGAGGCTCTTTCTCAGGGCAACATCACTGCTGTATATGGCGCAGCTAACGGCATCAAGGGTATGCTTGAGGAGGATTTCTTTGATATTGGTAAGGAGGATATGCATGAGCTGGAGCTTATGAAGACAACTCCTTCCTCTTTGTTGGGTTCTGTTAGATATAAGCTTAAGGATGCAGATGTAGACGATACAGACTACAAGCGTCTCCTTGAGGTATTCAAGAAGTACAACATTCGTTACTTCTTCTACAATGGCGGAAACGATTCCATGGATACATGTAACAAGGTTTCCAAGTACATGCAGAAGGTAGGTTACGACTGCAGAGTTATCGGTGTACCTAAGACAATTGATAATGACCTTTTCGGTACAGATCACTGCCCAGGTTTTGCTTCTGCAGCTAAGTACATTGCAACTTCTATCATGGAAGTTTACCTTGATGCTCGCGTATACGACACACCTATGGTATGTATCTTCGAGATCATGGGCAGAAATGCTGGTTGGTTAACAGCTGCTTCTGCTCTTGCTAGCTACAAGGGATATGGCCCTGACCTTATTTACCTCCCTGAGAAGACATTCTCCATGGACAAGTTCCTTGCAGATGTTAAGAAGAAGTTCGAGGAGAACAATGGCAAGGTTATCGTAGCCGTTTCCGAGGGTTGCCACACAGAGGATGGCAAGTACATTCCAGAGCTTGGCGCTAACCTTGCTAAGGACTCTTTTGGTCACTCTCAGCTCGGTGGTGCTGCTTCCATTCTTGCTAATGCAGTTAAGGATGCCGGTATTTGCTCTAAGGTTCGTGGCATTGAGCTTTCTCTTCTTCAGAGATGTGCTACACACTGCGGTTCTGCAACAGATATGGAGGAGTCCTTCAATGCAGGTCGCGAGGCCGTTAAGGCAGCATGCGCAGGCATGACAGATATGATGGTTGGATTCAAGAGAGCTGACAAAGAGGAGTATGAGTGTGAGTATGTTCTCCTGCCTCTCAGCACAGTTGCCAACACAGAGAAGAAGGTTCCCGATGAGTGGATCATCAATGATGATACATTCGTATCCGAGGAGTTCGTTAAGTATGCACTTCCTCTGATTCAGGGTGAGACTCCTATTGCAAGAGAGGATGGACTTCCCAGATTCTCCAAGCTTGCTAAGGTTCCTGCAAAGAAGTAATGAAGATTTATACGTCCGAAGAAGATTATTTAGAGGCTATATTTGTTCTCTCCAGAGAGAACGATGGGTACGTACGCTCTGTCGATGTGGCAAAGCATCTTGGATTTAGCAAGCCCAGTGTCTCTATAGCTGTAAAGAATCTCAAAGAGTCCGGCAGTTTGTTGATTGGTGATAAGGGCAATCTTGTTTTGACCGAAAAGGGAAGACAAATTGCCGAGAAGGTATATGAGCGTCATCAGGTATTGACCAATATGTTCATTTCCCTTGGTGTTTCGCCAGAGGTTGCTAAGGAGGATTCCTGCCGTGTAGAGCATGTGCTGTCCGATGAGACTTTTAATAAGATCAAGGATCATATGGACAAGTTTCGCGGCTGATCGGCGTTGCTTGATTACAATTTTATAGGTTTTGATTAACTCCCAAAGGTCCATTGAACGATGACTTTTGGGAGTTTTCTTTTGATGAAGAGATGAAAATGTAGGGTAAATCAGGACAATGCTTTACTTTACGCTATCGGTCTCTCGTGCTATAATGCTGGATGTTTTGGAGACGTATCGAAGTGGTCATAACGGGGCGCACTCGAAATGCGTTAGTCCTTTGGGGCTCGAGGGTTCGAATCCCTCCGTCTCCGCCATAGAATAACCGTAATCTTGATACAAGGTTGCGGTTATTTTTCGTTGATTTTATATTCATTAATAAATAAAATAATCATAAACGATATGTTATATATACTTTATTCTATAGGTGAGGCAAAATCGGTTGAATTATACGGAATACGGAAAAGAGAATAAGGAG
>JAZNEA010000055.1:0-13048 GCA_045588325.1 Clostridia bacterium | reverse complement strand
AGATTTATGTCCCTGTTGCTGGCTATGCTTATGGTATTCACTGCATTTGTCGGCTGCGGACAGGACGTTACACAGACAGTAGGAGGAGATGGCACAGGAGACCTGACCAGTGACCTGCCAACACCATCACCTACGCCTAACTATAGTGCATATGAGAAGAGCGACTACATAATAGCATCATATATCTACAACGACTACCAGGACATTAGCCTGGAGGATGTAGCTAAGCTCAACATCATCTTTGCAGCTTTTGGTTTGATTAACGAGAGAGATAACAAGATGTATTTCCAAAATGAGGAGAACTTCCATTATCTCACAGAGGCCAGAGATATAGTTAAGACTACCAAGATTGTTCTGTCAATTGGTGGATGGGGAGCCGACGGCTTTAGCCAGATGGCCAGGACCAAGGAGGGCAGAGAGGCCTTTATCCAGTCAGTTATGGACTTTGTGGACAAGTATAAGCTTGACGGAGTCGATATGGACTGGGAGTATCCTGTAACAGGCGGAGAGATCGTTCACCACGATAGTGACAAGGACAACTTTACACTGCTGATGAAGGAGCTCCGCGAGGCTCTTGATCAGAGGACAGCCTACGATGGCGGCAAGATGATCCTCTCTTTTGCAGCTGCAGCATCCAGCTCTTATTGGCGTCGCAGCGTTGATACAGTAGAGGTTATGAAGTATGTAGATTACGTAAACCTCATGACGTATGACTTTGCAGGTAGCTGGTCTGGCAGAACAGGCCACCACACCAACTTGGCCGCCAACAAAAAGGACGGCAGATACGAGTCCTCCTGTGGTATGCAGGCAGTTGAGGCAGCTATGAACGCAGGCGTGCCAGCAAACAAGATTATCTATGGCGCCGCATCCTATGGCAAGTTGTTCATGGGCGTTACCAGCAAGTCTAACAATGGTTTGGGCCAGGAGTATATTGGCGGCTGCACAGACATCTATCTTAAGGAGATTGAGGATCTGATCGGCACAGGCAACTATGTCAGATACTGGGATAGCAAGGCCAAGGCACCATACCTGTTTGACGGCAAGAACCTTATCTCATACGACGACGCAGAGTCCATCAAGGCCAAGGTTCAGTATATCGTGAGCAAGGGATTGGGCGGCATCATGTATTGGGAATATACAGGCGACACCGAGGCAAGTCACATTATTAACGTTTCATACGAGTATTTCTTATCAAAATAGACAAATAGGAGTAACAAATGAAGAAGTTTATTTTTAAGAACATAGTTGCCCTGCTGGCATTGATCCTGGCACTTACAGCCTTTGTATCATGCGGCACAGACAAGACAGCTGATGTTCCTACAGCAACACCTACACCCGGTGCGACAGAGACAGCAACACCCACACCCGGTGCGACAGAGACAGCAACACCTACACCCGGTGCGACAGAGACAGCAACACCCACACCTGGTGCGACAGAGACAGCAACACCTACACCTGGTGCGACAGTGACAGCAACACCTACACCTGGTGCGACAGAGACAGCAACACCTACACCTGGTGCGACAGAGACAGCAACACCTACACCCGGTGCGACAGAGACAGCAACACCCACACCCGGTGCGACAGTGACAGCAACACCCACACCAGTAGCGACACCTACACCAGCACCCACAGCGACACCAGCTCCTGTGGTGAAGAACGACCAGATTGTTGCCACATATATCTATGGTGGATATGACAATCTCTCCGAGGCAGACCTTAAGAAGCTGGATATCATCTATATCGCTTTTGGTTTGATTGATCAGGATACATTTGAGATGACATTCAGACGTGAGAACAGACTTCAGGGACTGACAGAGCTCAGAGAGAAGGATCCTGATACCAAGTTGGTTCTGTCCATTGGTGGATGGGGAGCAGACGGCTTTAGCCAGATGGCAAAGAATTCTACTAACAGAGCAAAGTTCATCGAGTCAGTTATGCAGTTCTTGGATAAGCACAACCTGGACGGCGTAGACATCGACTGGGAGTATCCCGTAACAGGTGGCGAGATTGAGCACGCTGCCAACGACAAGACAAACTTTACAAGACTCCTTCAGGAGCTGAGAGCAGCATTGGATCAGCGCACAGCCAGCGACGGCGGCAGGATGATTCTGTCCATCGCAGCAGCTGCAGATTCCAACTACTGGGTAGAGAGCATCAATGTTCCCAAGTGTATTCAGTATCTGGACTACATTAACCTCATGACATATGACTACACAGGTAGCTGGACCAGAGAGACAGGCCACCACACCAACCTGTCAGCACCTTCTGGTGGCAACGGATGGTGGACTCCTTCCAGCGCAGAGGCCTCTGTGCAGTACGCTATTAACGCAGGTGTTCCTGCAGAGAAGATTATCCTGGGCGCAGCAGCTTATGGTAAGGAGTTCAAGGGAGTTGTATCCTCCGCAAATAACGGACTCAACCAGGAATACACAGGCGGATGCGAGGATATTGATCTTAAGGATATTACAAGATTGATCGGCAAGAACGGTTACGTAAGATACTGGGACAGCAAGGCCAACGCTCCTTACCTGTTCAACGGTTCTACTATGATTTCTTATGATGATGCAGAGTCCATTGGACTGAAGGCCAAGTATATCGTAGATAACGGATTGGCTGGCATTATGTACTGGGATTACGCTGGCGACTCTGAGGAGAGCATTATTATCAATACTGCAAGAGATTACTTTGATCAACACTAATTTCTAAGGGGAACGGACATGGGAGAAGTTTTTGAGGAAGGTTTCATACAGGGAATAGAAAGGGAACTGCTCAAGAACAAGTTTATATATCAAAAGGCTATAAAGGACGTAACGGACCGTTTGGAGCAAATTGCAAAGAGATTGCACCAGGAGCGACAGCACCGCTACGTCCACCAGGTTTACAGCAGGATTAAGACCGCTGAGAGCATTGTGGACAAGCTGCAGCGCAAGGGGTTCCCTGTCAGTGTCCAATCTGCCTGGGAGAATCTATATGACGTGGCCGGCATCAGAGTTGTTTGCCCTTTCATCGAAGATGTGTATACTATATTAGACGAAATCAAGGCGGCATACCCCGATACGGTATCGTATGAGAGAGACTATATCAGCGATCCTAAGCCCAATGGCTACCGCAGCATTCACTTAGGACTCGAGATGCCAGAGTATACTACTGTACGCAAGGATGAGTACACAGATACAGTGGAGCAGACCAGGGTCAAGATTGAGATACAGCTAAGGACTATAGCTATGGACTTTTGGGCCAGTCTGGAGCACAGTATTTATTACAAATCCAGAGGCACAATAGATGTATCTACACAGGTTGAATTAAAAACCTGTGCGGATATAATAGCAGATGCAGACTCTCGCATGCAGAGTATCAGTGATAGAGTCAATTCCAATCGCGGAATATTAATATGACAGGAGAGATAATATGAACTCAAAAATCCCATTGATTATCACAGTCATTTGTCTGTGTCTTGTCTCGGTTTTTTGCGTAATGTTGATTACAGGCTTTGTGCCGATTAATCAGCCTGATGCCACCGTGACACCACAGATTATTACAGCTACACCAACCGCAACGGCTACTCCCGAGCCTACTCCGGAAGTGCCTGGTGGCACAGATGTTCCAACTGCTACTCCAGATGCAGGTGGCACTCCTGCTCCTACTCCTGGAACGCAGACAACTCCAGCACCTCAGGGGGAGGTCAGGACAGATATCAAGGCCATCTACGTAGGAACAATGGTAGGTCAGGAGGCATTCCTCAACAGGATTATCGAATGGTGCCGCACCACTGAGCTCAATGCAGTAGTTGTTGATATCAAGGAGGTTGACGGATACGTATACTATAACTCCAATGTGCCAATCATTAAGAACAATAACTTTATCCTGAGCCTGTACGATGCAAAGTATGTGCTCAACAAGCTCCATGCTGAGGGCATCTATGTTATCGGCCGAATCAGCGTGTTTAAGGATGGATGTGGTGCATCTCTTGATAACTACAGACTGGCTGTTATTCAGGATAACGGCACAGTATACAAGGAGGCCGCAGGCAATGTAATGTGCGCATGGTTCAATCCCTTTGAAAAGGAGTCCTGGACATACAACATTGACATCGCATTGGAGGCCGTAGAGCTGGGCTTTGATGAGATCCAGTTTGATTACGTAAGATTCCCCACAGTTTCTGCTAACTATGGTGAGTACAGCAGAGCAGATGGTGATGCTATGAGAGCCATTACTGGATTTGTAGAAATGGCATACCAGAAGATCACTTACGAAAAGGGCGTTCCGATTGCCATGGACGTATTTGGCGGCATATATGAGTGCGCAGCAGGTACTGATGACCAGTTGTGGTTGGGACAGAATCCCCTCATGTTTAGCCAGTATGTATCTTGCGTATGTCCCATGATTTACCCCTCACACTATGCCAATGATTCCACTGGAGTAATGGGCAATGGAGTAGGTTCGGTAATCAACGGCAACAGATTTACTAAGCCTGACTTGTACCCCTATGAGGTTATTAAGGCAGCCATGTCATCCATCAGGTATTGCAACAGTCAGATGACAGGTTTCGATGTTCCTGCATACAGACCATATCTGCAGGCCTTCACAGCCACATATTTGGATCCTGGCTACTTTATGGAGTATTCCACAGATGAGATCAGGGCACAGATTAAGGCCGTAAATGAGAGCGGATATGACTCCTGGATCCTGTGGGATACAACTTACAGCTATAAGAGTGATTATTTCTTGCCCAACTAATTATTAAGAAACGCAGGCAGGCACCTCTTCTGAGGTGCCTGTTTTTTGTTGCGCAGATACAAATGAAAACGCCAGGCTGCTATTGCAGTCTGGCGTTTATGGTACTATTGCTTGTTATTGGCATTGGTGCTCCCGCATTTGCCGGCACATTGTTTGGCGTATGGGCAACCTACGCATTTCTCACCGCGTTTTCTGGCGCGGACCAAATACAGGATGATACCACCTATAATCAGGGTCAATATGCCAATAACGATAATGTCGTCAATCATATTGCTCTCCTTAGCTTGCTGATATTACGAACTCCTTTTTGGGCTGAGTCTTCTTGTCATTGTGTCTGATGATGCAGATTATGGTTGCTACTATGGCAATTATGGCCACCAGTCCGGCAATGGCAGCTCCAACATTGAGGGCAGCAGGATCCACAATCAGGGTGCCGATGGTATAGATCAGGTATCCGATGGTGAAGCCTACACTGAGCTGGAGACCGATACCGCCCCACAGCCACTTAGGACTCTTCATCTCCGCATTCATGGCGCCGATAGCTGCGAAGCAGGGAGGTGTGTACAGGTTGAATGCCAGGTAGGCCAGAGCAGCAACCTTTGTAATTGCGATAATGCCTGCAACCTCTGCGCCACTACCTTCCATAACGGCCAGCTCATCGGTATCAATCAGATTGCCAAGTCCTGCAAAGCATACCGCCAGTGTGCCAACAACGTTCTCCTTGGCGATAAAGCCAGTGATTGCTGCTGCTGCCAGCTGCCAGGACAAAATTCCAACCACAGGTACCAGCAGGTAGGCGAAGGGAGAGGCGATAGAGGCCAGGATAGAGGCATCAGCACTCTCTGCAACCTGCAGGTTCCAGGAGAATGTCTGCATAATCTGAACTACTGTGTTGCACAGCAGGATGATGGTTGCGGCCTTGACGATATAGGACCAGCCACGGCTAAGCATGGACTTGACTGCGCCAGAAATAGAAGGAACCTTATACTCTGGCAGCTCGATGATAAAGAAAGATTTCTTTGCCTTGTATCCTGTGATGCGGTTTACCAGCAGAGCACAGAGGAAAATCAGAAGGATGCCGCCAAGATACATGGTAGTGCTGATCCAGCCTGCATTGTCAAAGAAAGAGCCTGCGATTAAGGCGATGACGGGAATCTTAGCTCCGCATGGCATAAATGGTGCCAACATGGCTGTGGCTCTGCGCTCCCTTTCGTTCTTGATAGTCCTGCTGGCCATAACGCCTGGAACAGCGCATCCAACGGTGATAACAAAGGGTATGACGGACTTGCCTGAGAGGCCGACCTTTTTGAATATGGGGTCCAGGACAACTGCGACGCGGGACATGTAACCACAGTCCTCCAGCAGTGCGATCAGGAAGTACATGATCATAACCAGGGGCAGGAAGCCCATTACGGCACTGACGCCGCCGATAATGCCATCCACCACGAGGGCCTGGAGGATAGGAGAGGTGTTGACCATGAGTTCAGCTACATATGCCTGCAGACTGTCAATGGCGCCTGTGAGTATGCCCTCCAGCCATTTGCCCAAACCTAAGGGGCCCTCTGCCTGAGATATCTGAAATACCAGGAACATCACGATGGCAAAAATCGGGATGCCCAGCCAGCGGTTGGTCAGAATCTTGTCAATCTTGTCACCCACATTTCTGTCTCTGGTGAAGGATCTGCGGGTTTCTACATCCTTGACTATGCCCTCTACAAAGGCAAAGCGCCTGCGGTCAGCAGCCTGCACAGCAACCTTGTTGTCCATGTCGACCTCGCCCTGATGGTATGGAGCACTCTGGGCTTTGCCAGCAGAGGATACGGCTACTGCCACCAGCTCCTTAAGGCCCTGAGACCTGTTTGCCGTGGTGTTCACTACGGGACAGCCAAGGGCGGCACTGAGTTTCTGTGAGTCAATGTCGTTGGACTTCTTCTTGTTAAGGTCAGTTTTATTGAGGGCGACCACCATGGGGATGCCCAGCTCCAGCAGCTGAGTTGTAAAGAATAAGCTCCTGCTGAGGTTGGTGGAGTCCACGATGTTGATGATAACGTCTGGGTGCTCCTGTTTTATGTAAGTATGTGTAATGCTCTCCTCACTGGTAAAGGGGGACATGGAGTAAGCTCCGGGAAGGTCCACTGCAATAAGGTCGTGGGATCCAGAGAGGGATCTCCTGATGGCGTGGGACTTCTGTTCTACTGTTACGCCTGCCCAGTTGCCGACCTTCTCATTCTGGCCTGTAAGGGCATTATACATAGTGGTTTTGCCTGAGTTGGGGTTACCTGCCAGGGCAATTCTCATAAGTGTGTCCTCCTGAACATCCCTTAAAAGGGAACAATAACGAGTTAGTGTTGGCTAACTGCCTGGGCGAAAAATATCATGTGACCCTGCATGGAATCACATGTTATATGTTAATAGCCTCGGCAAGCTGATTGTCGATGTTGTATCTGGCGTCCTTAATGGCCACGACACAGCTACCCCTCAAACGTGAGATCACTGTGATGCTCTGGCCGGCATAGCATCCGAGAGAGAAGAGAAAGGCGTCCATCTCCTCGTCGTCTGTGACGATATTGGAGATAATGTATTCCTTACCCTCAATGGCATCTCTAAGATTCATGGTGCCTCCGTGATCGACAAAATAGGTGAGTTAGTACCAACTAACTATACCAGATTATAGCCGCCAAAGCCTTGAAAGTCAATGGGTTTGGGCCTTTTTTTTGAACATTGTGGAACATGACAAAAAGACTAGATGAGCAAATCTAGTCCCTTGGCATAAATGACGAAATTAGTTGTTGGCTGCAGCGATGGCCTGCTGACTGGCGGCCATCAGGAATGCGTATCCAGAAAGGATGGCGCAACCATGGAGGTGTTGGTCCTCCGGCTGGGTATTGGCATAGTGTTGTAACACAAGGTGGGCTGCCAGAGGGGTGCGCGTGGACTTAGTCAGTCCATATTTGAAACCAAAGCGTTTGTCGGTGGACATCCATGCCACAACCTCGGCTACGTCCGAGAGCAATTTGTCAAGGTCCACGCCGCTAATAGCCAGCATGCTCAGACATGGTGACTCGAATGTAAGGCTGTAGGGGGTACCCTGCTCCTTAAATCTGGCATGCAAGGTTATGGCCCTGTGGCACTTTACGTCACTGGGTGTGGAGTCCAAAGACATGGCCAGAGACATGAACATCCTCTGAGAAAAGAAGTTCTTTTTGAGATTTTCGTAGCTATGCTCCACATCGTTAATACTGCTGTCGATATCGGAGGACATGGCCATCATCAGGAACAAGGGCACCTTATCGCTCTTGGTCATCAAGGGATGCTTTTGTGCTATACAATCGCATATGCTACGGGCTGTCTTTATCTTAAGTGCAGCCTGATCCTCGGGGATTAGCTCCACAGCGAGGGCGGGAGACAGGGCAGTACTGTGCCAGGGAAATTGCTCCTTAATCATACCCTGAACGGCAATGGCCCTATTGAGATACTGCATGGGCTCTCCGCTAATGGACATGTAGGAGGCGAGGATAGGCATATCTATCCCTCGAAGGGGGTTGAAGAACTTGACATTATCCTTGAGCAGCTGTTTGCAGGAGTTCAGTTTTTCTGCGTCGGGCGCTATGCCGTAACTATTGTGAATCACTGCTGAGGCCAGATACAGGCTACTGTATGAGTGTTTAAAGGCGGAGGCACAGGTTGTTATATCCTCTGCAAAAGACTCCAATAAGTCTAATAATGATGCATCCATGACCTACCTGCCCTTATACATGTTTATCTCGTCCTCCGCTGCATTGTGCAGGTTGCGGGCGTCGATCTCCTTGTCATACTTGGAGTTGCGAATCTTGTCGGGTAATTCTGTAAAGAATGTTTTAGCGCCTCTGACGATGGAGGGGAATGCAAAGATCAGCAGTCCCAGCAACAAAACCAGGGCCGTAATAGAGCCAAAAGTGGCATAGGGCATAACTGCCATGGAAATCTTGCCCTTGCAGTCCAAAATGCCAATAACCAGCAAAACGTATGAGATCAGGATGGAAATAATACCAAACCACATGGGAATAGGGCGCCTGCCCTTAAATCCGATGCCAGTTCCCAAAACCTGCAGGAAGGAGAGGGAGATAAAGAAAGAGATGGGCTTAATCATGACATCGTCGCGATATCCCAATCCGAAAAGCTGGGAGCTGGTGATAAAAAATGTGAGGGAGGTGATAAGTGTAAGTAGGGCAGTGCCGATAAGGATAAATAATATGGCGCTGCCAGTAGTTCTCTTGTCCTTCATATGTTACTCCTAATTCTGGATGTCGTACTGGACATCCTCTATATATTTCAAAACCTCCGGTACGGAGATTACACCTGCATCGGGTGAAAGGGCGTCAGAGGCGCCGGATGCTGCAGCAAAGGCCATGGAACTCTTAAGGTCCAATCCCTGATCTATACCATACAGCAAACCTGCCAAAAAACTATCACCACAACCAGTGGGGTTAACGGTGTCCACAGTGCGTCCATGGACGAAGACAACCTGACAACATGTGTTCTGATCCGAGCAACCGTAGAGGGAGCCCTCCTTGCCCATGGTCAGGATGGGATGAGTTATACCAGCTCGTAACATAGCCTCTACGGCCTGAACCTTGTCATCCCAGGTGGTTACGCTGTACCCGAGGAATGCAGATACCTCCTCGTCGTTGGGCACGGCGTAGTCGGGGCAGGCTGCAAGTCCCTGTACAAACTCCTCACCGGAGGCGTCCAGCACAGTTGTGATGCCATGCTCCTTGGCTCTGCGGATCAATCTGGCATAAATGTCCTTGGGGCATCCTGGTGGAACGGATCCGGAGATACAGAGTATATCTAGCCCCTCCATAAATATATTGAGCTTGCGCTCTACGTTAGCCACGTCCTCTGCAGTCCAGGGAGCGGGAGTTTCCTTATAAGCTACCCACTGCCCATCATGGTCAAATACGGTGGTGATGGTGCGGGTCTCGGGTGTGACATGTATATAGGAGCATGTAGCACCCTCTGCATCCAGCATGTCCATAATGCGCTGACCGTTAACTCCGCCAACTGCGGTTATGCCTCGGTGCGGCGTATAGAAGGACCTGAGTGCACGCGAAACGTTAAGTCCCTTGCCTCCGGTAATATGGTGTGTGTCGGTAACATTGATAAAACCAGTGTCGCCTAATCTGGCGGCGCGGACAGACTTATCTATGCAAGGATTGAGAGTGACTATGCCAATCATAAAAACTCCTGGTGCGTATAAGTGTATATGGATTAGTATACCATCATATTTAGTGCTATACCACCAAAAACGTTGTCTCATTTTGTAGAAATCAAGTTGTGTATGGCGCTTTTTGATGTTACAATATCATTGGATTATAGTATTTAAGAGGGAGTGCCATGAGTAGACGTATAATCGCATCATTGCTTATACTTGCACTGATTATTGGTGTGTTTGGCATGCCCGCTCAGGAGACTGTAGCAGACACCCAGGTTCCAGAGATGGTCCGGGTGGGATTGTATTTTAAGGGACACTATAGTGGCAATGGCCCAGTCTCTTCTATGAAGGTTTCTAATGCATCCGGGGTCAAGGTTGCTGTCGGCATGGGCTCACAGATTATGGAGCTGGGACCTCGTTATGATAAGTATGTTATCTGTGAGAAGATGACAGGTACGTATCATCTGGCACTGTCAACAGGACACGATACATACGCTGCTGCCGTGCTCATGCAGCAGAGTGTGATGGATACGGGCATCACAGCTTTTATAGCATATACAGGTACATGGGAGGTATGGAGCGGTCAATACTCCTCTGAGGCAGAGGCTGAGACTGCTGCGCAGGCCGTTGTGGAGCTGGGACTTACATATAGTTTGGTGGCACCATCTTCTACACGTATCGGATGTACCAGTGATAACAAGTTGTCATTTGTTTTTGATATCTCAGGTGCAGGATTGTTGGTTTGCCCAACTTCTTCAGGACATCTGACCCTCAATGATACATCATCCAAGACATACAGGGGCAACATAGAGTTCCGCAGATATTCAGATAGCGATATGACAGTTGTCAATGTAGTTTCTATGGATCAGTACCTCTATGGCGTAGTTCCTAATGAGATAGGGGCTACAGCACCTACAGAGGCCCTCAAGGCCCAGGCTGTTGCAGCACGAACATTTGTCGTTAAGACAGGACTCAAATACCCCAAATACAACTTTAACGTTTCGGATACTGTTCAGGATCAGGTGTACAAGGGAGTACCATATGAGAGCTCTGCCTGTAACAACGCAGTCAATGCTACCTCCGGACAGATTATATTGTATAACGGCGCACCAGCAGAGACATTCTACTTTAGCTGTGCCAATGGCTTTACAGAGGATGTCAGGAACGCATTTGGTGGAGCGGAGATTAAGTACCTTAAGAGCGTGGACTCCACATTTGAGTCCCCATCGACTTATATGTATACATGGACCATTACATATTCACCAGCTACGGTTAAGGCCTTGCTGGCCGCGTATGGTGTGAATATCGGCACCATTACAGGAGTTAAGATTAATAGCTTTACTAAGGCTGGTCGTGTCAATTCTATGACATTTGAGGGCAGCACGGGTTCCAAGACATATACTAACAGTGACTGCAGATTTAAGATGGATCTGTACAGCCAGCAGTTTACAGTGGAGATTGGTAATGGCGACGGCACTGCCACACTCTACTATCCCATTACTGCAGAGGCCAGCAATAGCATAACTACTGTAGACGCAGTGACAACAGCATCAAAGACAAACAGGAGCTTTATCAGGACCATTACTTATGCCAATTTGGAAATGGCCATCGGAGGCAAGCTTAAGGAGATTGACGGTACCAACCTCAAGTTCGCGAACATCAACGTAGCTCCCTTTACAGGACATTATTTACACGATTATATTGGCACTGCCGGTGAGAACAACGATACGGTAGTGGATAGTTTCTTTAAGACCGAGTTGCCTTATAGTGGGCAGGTTGGCAGCAAGACAGTAGTCAGCACCTTGAGCGAGGGTACGGTCAGGTTCTCCGGCAAGGGATGGGGCCATGCTGTCGGTATGAGCCAGGAGGGCGCTATTGCACTAGGCAATAAGGGATACTCTTATATCACGATTCTCGAACACTACTATTCAGGAGTAACAGTTGAATAATGTTAGTAAATGACTTTGACTACTATTTGCCGGAGGAACTAATCGCTCAGCATCCAACTGAGAGGCGCAGTGACTCACGGCTGATGATACTTGACCGGGAGACCGGTGAGACAAAACAAGACCACTTTTACAATATACTCGATTACCTCAGAGAGGGAGATTGCCTGGTATTTAACAATACCAGAGTTTTGCCTGCCAGATTGTTTGGCATTAAGACCAATGGTACGCCAGTGGAATTTTTGCTGCTCAATGATTTGGGAGGGGATCTATGGGATGTTATAGTCAAGCCAGGTCGCAGATGCCATGTGGGGGACACGTTCACATTTGGCGATGGTCTCATGAGCTGTACCGTAGAGAGTATAGACGAGACAGGCAACAGGCATGTGCGTTTCCATTATGATGGAGTTTTTTTGGAATTGTTGGAGCAGGTGGGTAATGTTCCGTTGCCACCATACATAACTGAAAAGTTGGAGGACAAGGAGAGGTACCAGACGGTGTATGCCAAGGTTCCTGGATCTGCTGCCGCCCCCACTGCAGGACTACATTTTACGCCTGAGATTCTGGAGGCAATGGAGCAGAGAGGGATCCGTAAGGCACAGGTAACGCTTAATGTTGGCCTAGGTACATTCCGCCCTGTCAAGGCTGAGGCAGTTGAGGACCACGTAATGCACAGCGAGAGGTTTTCTATTAGCCAGGAGGCTTGCGATATAATCAATGAGGCTAGGGCCAAGGGAGGCAGAATTATCGCCGTAGGGACCACGGACGTCAGAGTTCTTGAGTCCGCGTCCGATGATAACGGGATCCTGCATCCAGTGGATGGCTCTACCAGCATATTTATCTACCCAGGATATAAGTTCAAGGCTGTGGATGGCATAATAACCAACTTCCATTTGCCAAAATCTACGCTGATTATGTTAATCTCTGCCTTTGCTGGCAAGGAAAATGTTATGTCGGCCTATAGACAGGCTGTGGAGGAGAGGTTCCGATTTTTCTCCTTTGGAGACAGCATGTTTATAGTTAAGAGTTAGAAGTTAATAGTTGTTAGTTCAGCTAATAACTAAGAGATAAGAGTGAATAAAGTTGGAAAGTTAAAAGTGAAAAGTTCAGATAAGAGATAAAAGTGAAGAGTGAAGAAAGTGGGATAGCGAAAAGTTAAAAGTGAAGA
>JAZNEA010000054.1:0-10155 GCA_045588325.1 Clostridia bacterium | reverse complement strand
CTCTTCACTCTTAGTTCTTAGCTGAACTGAACTTTTTCTGGTGCAGATTCGGGAGTAGCCGGCGACTTTTCACTGCGAAGCTTGCTTCGCCTTGACCTTTGGAACATAGAGACCCGAACTTTTCACTCTTCACTTTTAACTCTTCACTCTTAGTTCTTAGCTGAAACATTATACCACAATTGTATGCTGGCATAATGTCCGCCCAACAAGTCGTAGACTAACTTTTGAGACTGTCCGTCCAGAGTGTTCGACAGGGTTTCGCCCAGTTCCAGGGCCATAAGGGAGGAGACATCCCAGGGACAATCCTGAGTCAATTCCTCCATGAGTTTACCATCCAGTTTCGGATACAGCAGATCCAAAAGGTCGTTAGCCCATTGCAAGCCCAGAGCGATGTCCTCGGCCTCACAGGAGAGGGACACCTTGATGGTAGCCATAGAAAGCACAGAATTTTCGTCGGAGTACAGGGTCACATAGGCAACGCGGACGCCTGTTTCGGTAAACACGCCGTACACTACAAACCGCTGGTCCAGCCCAAAGACAGAACTGATGTCGCGGATCTCGCAACCCTCTGGGAGTGGGCAGGACAGTACCCTGTCAGAGGCCTGGGGAGAAGTGAGGCGCGGAATATCCACCTGCGAGCCACAGCCAGTGAACAGGCAACAAAAAGCGACCAATATGCAGATGGAAAATGTTAGCTTTTTCATGGGTTTAGTATACCAAAGGCATGGGACCTTGTGAACATTGTGATTGGACTTGCGTCCTATGGAATGATATTATCTAATAAAAAGACCCACGGAGCCAGCAGAGGTAGAGAATCAGTGAAGAAACAAAAGGTCATTCGAGTTACATACATTGTCACAATTGTGTTGTGCATCGGCATCGCCATTGCGGTGGCGTTGTTTACTCCCGAGCCGGACTATACAGAGCACAGCACTTCGACACCCACAGCGACTGTCGTACCCACACCTACCGTAGTTCCAACCGGTTCCGATGCTCCCACTGCCACACCTACGGCCCAGCCTACAGAGACTCCCACGGCCACTCCGGAGACAACGCCCACACCAGAGCCCATCTGCATGGATTACATCAAGAGCTTCCGTCTGCCAGCCAAGGACAACGGCCTGGATAAGGATGTGGTTTTCACAGTGGATGGCGAGAAGGTCACTGCCACAGTGAACTATCTGACCAACCGCAACGCATTGACAGGAGCATACCCCAGCGTTGATGCAGGCAATGGACGCGTAACTTTTAACAGCACCTCCGTAAATAGCGACGGCTCTATCGATTTGACAAACCAGTGTGTCTGCACCATTACGGACAAGCATGGTCAGTCCAGAGACTACCAGGTAGAGATCGTCTACCTTAAGAACCAGCTGCCTATTGTGTACCTGACCACCGACTCAGGCTTGGCCATTACCTCCAAGGAGGAGTATGTCAATGGCACATTCACCCTGGATTGCAGCGACTCCTACATGAGCCAGTATCTGAACATCAACACCAAGGCCATCGAGATAAGAGGTCGCGGACAGTCATCCTGGGAGCAGTTCGACAAAAAGTCATACAAAATTAAGTTTATTTCCAAGACAGAGGTTTTGGGCATGGCCCCCAACAAAAAGTGGGTTTTGATTGCCAACCACCCGGACAAGACCTTGATGCAGAATCACATTGCGTCCTTTATGGGCTCTGTTTTGGACAATCTGGCATTTACCACACACCAGTACCCCGTGGATGTTTTCTTTAATGGGGAGTATGCGGGAGTTTACACCATTGGAGAGCAGATAGAGGTCAAAAAGGGTCGCGTGGAGATTGAGCCCGAGGAGGGTGATGATTCCCTGGCCTTCCTCATTGAGCTGGGAGGCAGAGATGACGATGCAGCCGATCCGCCAAAGTATTATACAATTGGATATTTGCGCAATTTTACGATTCACTACCCCGAGGAGGAGGTAATTACCACCACTGAGGTCAACAAGATCAAGAACTACCTGCGCCAGTGCGATAATGCCGTCAAATATCTGCAGGATTACGAGGAGTTTATCGATGTGGATTCACTGATAGACTGGATAATTTGTTATGAGATGACGTACAACCTGGATGGATGCATGAGACGCAGCTGCTACATGGTGCTGGAGCCAGGGGGCAAGCTTAAGATGGGCCCCATCTGGGACTTTGATTTGGGATTTGGCAATTTCCACCGCTATACACCAGGCACATGGGCCACCCTCGGTTCTGCAGCAGAGGACACATATGTCAAACTCAACTGGGTTAACTGCCTGGCAGCGGATCCGGAGTTCATGGATCGTTTGAGAGCCAGATGGGATTTGATTAAGGACGATTTGCTGGCAGAGATGTTGGATCAGGTAAACTACATGGAGACCTTGATCACTCCTTCTGCTAAGTACAACTTTGAGGTGTGGGACATCATGGGCACCAGACTATTCGGTCAGCCCTACAGCACCCTCAATTACAAGACTTATCCTGCCCAGGTAAACAGGCTCAGAGAGTACATTACCGACAGGTGGAACTGGCTGGATAGCCAGGATTGGAACATGCCCCTGACGGACTTTTAATAAGGCAAATTGCGTTAAATAAAGGTTTTCTATATTGTCCAGTTGTTGGCTTTACTCCGCTAAATTATTGCCTTATCCTAATAAAGGATATATATTCGACGCAATAGTCATTCTGAGAGGTGCTTATGAAGCTGGTTATAAAAATTGGCAGCTCCACCCTGACACATGAGGGCGGCGGCATTAATATACGTAGATTTCACAAGTTGTGCCAGGTAGTTGCAGATTTGATGAATGCAGGCAACAAGGTTGTGTTGGTGTCCTCCGGGGCCATTGCCATGGGCGTGGCTAAGTTGGGCCTGGCGGGCAAGCCTGAGGACATGCCTACTAAGCAGGCGGTATCCGCAGTTGGACAGTGCGAGCTGATGGACTCCTACGACAGAGCCTTTGGGGAGTATGGGCACACCGTTGCACAGATTTTGCTCACCGGGGCAGATGTTGAGAACAGCACACGCCTCCACAACTTTAACAATACGGTCAACAGATTGCTGGAGATGGGAGTTTTGCCCATTATCAACGAGAACGATACAGTAGAAACAGAGGAGATAGCAGTTGGAGACAACGACACACTCTCTGCCATTGTGGCATCTGCCATAGGGGCGGACCTGTTGGTGCTGCTGTCTGATATTGAGGGATTGTATTCCGGTGACCCCAGACAGGACGAGAACGCCCAGCTCATCCCCGTGGTAACAGAGATTACAGAGGACATAATGAAGGTAGCAGGCGGCGCAGGGTCCAGGCGAGGCACAGGCGGAATGCAGACAAAGCTGTGTGCAGCCAAGATCGTCACAGCCAGCGGTTGCGACATGATAATCGCTCAGGGCGCGAACCCCGAGATTCTATACGACATTGTGGAGGGCAAGGCCGTAGGCACTCGTTTCCCCGCAGGAAAGGCAGAATAATATGACCACACTTGAGGTTATGCAGAGCACCGCTGCCGTTAAGGGCATCGCAGCAATGCAGACAACAGAGGCAAAGAGGCAGGCCCTCAATGCCATGGCTCAGTCCTTGAATGACAACACAGAGGAGATTTTGGAGGCCAACGCCAGGGACGTGGAGGAGGCCCGTCAGTATATAGGCGAGGTTATGTTGGACAGATTGTATCTGTCGGAACAGCGCATCCAGGCCATGGCGGAGGGCATTCGTCAGGTGGCTCAGTTGCCGGACCCTGTTGGCACCATCATGGACACCGTAGTTCGCCCCAACGGCATCACCATCAACAAAATGTCAGTACCCTTTGGAGTGCTGGCCATAATATACGAGAGCAGACCCAACGTCACATCCGATGCGGCAGCCCTGGCTATAATGAGTGGCAATTGTTGCATTCTCAGGTGTGGCAAGGAGGCCTGGCAGTCGGCAAAGGCCATTGTGGATGCTCTGAGACAGGGGCTCCGTGAGGTGGGATTGCCCCAGGAGATAATCGGCCTGGTAGAGGATCGCACACGCCAGGGAGCCAAGGAGCTCATGATGGCCACAGAGTATGTGGATCTGTTGATCCCCCGCGGCGGCCCGGGACTGATCTCTACATGCGTCAGGGAGGCCATCGTACCCTGCATTCAGACAGGCACAGGCATTTGCCACGTGTACGTGCACGGAGAGGCAGATCTGGATATGGCCCTCAACATTATCGAAAACGCCAAGACCAGCAGACCATCGGTATGTAACGCCATGGAGGTTTGCCTGGTGGACAAGGCAATTGCAGCAGAGTTTTTGCCCATGCTACATGAGAGGCTCGTAAAGGCCAGGGAGCAGCAGGGACTGAGACCCGTCGAAATCCGCGGAGACCAGGCAGCCAGAGCCATAATCCCCACAAAGGAGGCTGGCGAGGCAGATTTTGACACAGAATTTCTGGATTACACCATGGCACTTAAGGTGGTGGATGGGCCAGAGGAGGCTATTGCACACATCGGCCGACATTCCACACATCACAGCGATGCCATCGTCACAGCCAATCAGCAGGTGGCACAGCAGTTCGTAATGGCGGTGGATAGCGCGGCAGTATACGTCAATGCATCCACTCGTTTTACAGACGGAGGCGAGTTTGGCCTGGGATGCGAAATGGGTATTTCCACACAGAAAATGCACGCACGAGGACCCATGGGTCTGAGGGAGCTCAACACCTACAAATATGTGGTGCGCGGAGAGGGACAGGTAAGATAATGAAAGTTGGATTTATCGGATGCGGAAATATGGGCGGAGCCCTGGCAAAGGCCGTGGCAAAAAAAGTAGCCCATCAGGATATTTATTTGTCCGGGGGAAGCTCCTCCAAGGCAAGGGATTTGGCCTGTGAACTAGGCGCCAACCTGTCAACAAACGCAGAGATTGCAAAGGAATGTGACTATATTTTCCTGGGTGTAAAGCCTAAGGTGGTTCCTCAGGTTCTGGAGCAGATCGGCCAGGTTCTCACAGAGGGTCAGGTGGTAATCTCCATGGCAGCAGGCATAACTGTAGCAGAGTTGTCTGCCCTGTCGGGTAAGGCAGCGGTTCTCAGAATTATGCCCAACACGCCTGTGGCTGTAGGCAAAGGAATCATTCTGTATTGTGCAGGGGGAATGCTGCAGGACGAAAAGTTGCAGCAGGTTTTGGAAATGCTGTCTGCGGCAGGCAAGGTGGACGCCCTGCCAGAGGCACAGATGAACGCCGGCATGGCCCTGACAGGTTGTGGGCCTGCATATGTGTACATGTTCATGGAGGCTTTGGCTGATGGAGCGGTGGCTTGCGGTCTGCCGAGAGAAAAGGCCATGGCATATGCAGCAGAGACGATTTTGGGAGCTGCACAGCTGGCGATAGACACGGGCAAGCACCCGGGAGTGCTCAAGGATGAGGTAACCAGCCCAGGTGGCGCAACCATCAAGGGAGTGTATGCGTTGGAAAAGGGCGGCATGCGTGGGACGGTTATCGAGGCAATAGAGAGAAGCGCGTCTAAGTGAAAAGTTAAGAGTGAAAAGTGAAAAGAGCAGTTAATAACTAAGAGTGAAGAGTGAAGAAAGTGGGTTAGTTAAGAGTTGGAAACTACAAGCTAGCCCGCTTTTTTATTGCTCCCAGGTTCGGTTCAGTTAAGAACTAAAAGTTAAAAAGTGAAGAAAGTTGGATAGTGATAAGCTGGTGAACCAATACAACAAGGGCTGAATAGCAAAAATTGCCATCCAGCCCCACTCAATTTTTAGAAAACCCCTAAGATTTTTCATTGATCCAAGAGGTTTACACAAAATATTTTACACTACTTAGTGACCAGCGTTTTTCATTTTTCACTCTTAGTTCTTATCTCAACGAAATTTGTAAAGTTCTTCAAGTTGGTTAGCCATGCGTCAGGCGTTAACTAGCTATTTGCTAATCCACTTTTTAGCTCAAATGGAGCTTCGCAAGTTAAGAGAGTAGCTAAGAGTTCAGAGAAAAGAGAAAAGTTCAGCTAAGAAAAAGCGGGATAGTCAAAAGTTAACAAACTCTTAACTAACCCACTTTCTTCACTCTTATCTCTTATCTATTAGCTGAACTTTCAAATTACCAGCCACAGCACGTACACCAGAATCACGGTAACGCCCAGGCAGGCCATCAGCAGGGCAAAGGAGAAACTGTCGGTTATTACGCGGTTGTTCCAGGACAGGTCCTCGGCAGCCTTAATAGCGGCAGGCACATGGGATTCCTCCTGGGGATGCAACTTGTCCTGAACCTTGCCAAGGAAGGTCGCTATGCGGTAACGGGTGGGCTTGCTATACTCGCTATTGTTTTCTGAGGGAGATAGCAACTTTATGATGAGCTCTGGCAGGTTAGCCAGGAGTTTTGTCGCAGCGCCGAGAATCAGTGGCAAAAGGTGAATAATAGGCCTATACAGGCATTCCTCCAAATCTAACCAACGGGGCCATTTGTCGCCATGCTGGCCGTTTTTCATGAGGAGGCCACGGACGACCAATAGGTAGATGGCAATTCCAAGGGATATGGAAATAACTGCTCCGGACAGACATTCCCATGAGAAATAATGGGGATACTCCAGCTGTCGAATGCCGTAGGAGACGGGAGATGACATAGTTATTGCAGTTGCCAGGGAGTTCATTAATCTTGGGAAGGAGCCCAGGACCAAAATGGCAAATGCAGGCAGGGACAGCACAATCCTGGTGGCAAGGCTGGCATACTCCTGGCCATCCACATCGTGACTTTCTGCAGGCTTTTCTACAAAAATTGTAACAAACAGCTTAGTCATATACGCTACAGTCATTGCGCCCGAAATGAGGAATGCCCATTCTACTGCAGTAAACAGCGTAGCCATACCAGAATGGTGCCCGTACATCACAATTGCCTCGTGAATCATGGATTTGGACACGTAACCGGAGAGCATTGGCACACCGGTAATGCCCAGGGATCCGACGAGGAAGAGGGACATGAGCCAGGGCTTGTTGCGGCCAAAACCGCGCAATTTGTTTATGTTGAGAGTATGGCAATTCTTGTAAATAATACCTGCGCAAATAAAGAGAACCAATTTGAACATGGAGTGGTTCGTCATGTGCAGGACGGCGCCACCGATGCCCAGTGCCTCTACAGGGTCGCTACCAGCTGTTGAATCGAACAGCATTTGCATGGCGATGCCCAGCAGCACAAAACCTATCTGTGACATGGATGAGCAGGCCAGAACCTGCTTAAGGTCTATGGAGAACAGTGCCTTAACTGCACCCAGCACCATGGTGACAACGCCCAAAGCCAATATTACATATGCTATGGTGGTGTCTCCGGGTACCATGCGGAAGCAGACAATCAGTATGCCGGCAATGCCAGCCTTGGTCAGTGCACCGGATAGGAGCGCGCTGGCAGGGGCAGGTGCCACAGGGTGGGATTTGGGCAACCAAAAATGCAGAGGGAACATGCCGGCCTTGGCGCCAAAGCCAAACAGCAGACAACCCACGGCCAAATACAGCTTGTTGCGTGGCATATCGGCGGTGGCAATTTGCGTCAGCAGCTCGGATATGTTGAGGGATCCCAGGTGGGCATGCAACGTGACGATGCCATAAAAGGCAACCATTCCACCGATGATACCTACAGCCAGATAGGAGGCGGAGGCACGGCGGGCCTCAGGGGTCTCATTGTGAGCCACAAAAACATAGGACGCCAGGCTCATTATCTCAAAGAATGTGAACAGGGTTATCAGATCCCCGGCCATGAACAGACCGGAGATGCCGCCCAGAGTAATCAGCATGAAAGAGTAATACCTATGGGCGTTGTTTTCACCATGGAAGTACTCGGGAGAGAATAGTCCTGCAATCAGCCACATGCCGGTGACGATTAACAGGTACAGGCTACGGAAACCCAGTCCGTGGACTCCACCCATCACAAAGGTAAGGTTCCACCAAGGCAAGGTAAATTCCATCATATTGCCGTAGCACAGGATGATGGTTACCAGGTTGAAGGTAAACTGAAAGGCCAGAGCGCACATGGTGTATGTGTGAGCACGTTTGGCAGATGCGCGACCTACTGGATAGGCCACAATGCCCAGCACTATGGGCAGTAAAGCTACGAAAACCAGTAATATACCTAGCATGCTACACCCCCAAAAGCTTAGAAATCATGTCCATAATCTGTCCGCTGTATAGTCCGGAAACCAGCAGGCTCACGGCCAGCAGAACCATGGGAACCATCATGGCAGGGCCGGGATCCTTGGCATTGCTGCCAGCGTCGCAGTCAGGATAGAACCAGGCACGGATTACGGGTTGGAACATATAGATCATGGTCAAAAAGGCGGAGAACATAAGCACAACCACACAAATTACGGCAGTTGTTGAGCCCTGTGTCATGCCGGCCAATCCCAGGTACCATTTGCTGACAAAGCCGTTAAACGGTGGGACGCCAACCAGCGCCAGGGTGGCCACTGTAAAGCAAACCCAGGACACAGGCATGCGCTTGCCCATTCCGTCCAGTTCTCTCAGGTAGTTGCAGTGTGCGTGGTGCTGCACTGCTCCTGCCACAAAGAATGCCAGAATCTTGATCAGAGAGTGGAATACCATGTGGAGAGAGGCGGCAATCAGGCCGTCTGATGTCATAAGGGCCACTCCCATTAGGATGTAGCTCATATTGGCAATAGTAGAATATGCCAGACGGCGCTTAAAGTGCTGCTGTCTGACGGCCTGCCATGAGCCGTACAAAATAGTGGCGGCAGTTAGAGCCAGAACCAAATGCTGAGCCCAGGTGCCACTTAAGTACTCGGTGCCATATCCATAATATGTAATGCGGATTACAGCAAATGCGCCTGCCTTGACCACAGCTACGGCGTGGAGCAGGGCAGTTACAGGAGTGGGAGCCACAGAGGCTCTGGGCAACCAGGCGGAGCAGGGCAACAGGGCGGCCTTGACGCCAAATCCGGCAAAGGCCAGGACGTACATGACTCTCATGAGGACAGGGTACTGGCTGGCCACAATGTGCATGGAACCGCCCAGAACAAATTGTCCATAGTTATCACCCAATGCGGTTACGCAGATGACGCTCATAAAGGCAAACGCCGCGCCGCCAATGGAGAAATACATGTAGTAACGAGCTGCTCTCTTGGCTTCGTCCGACATGTTGTGCAGTACCAGAGGAATGGTGGTCAGGGTCAGCAACTCATAGAACAGGTACATGGTAATCAGGTTGTCTGCAAAAGCCACACCCAACGTCACGCCAAAGGTGGCCACAAAGAACCCATAGAACATGTGCAAAAAGCGGTTGTTCCTCATATACTCAAAGGAATACAGGGTTGTAACAGGCCAGAGAGTTGCAGAAATCATGGCAAACAGTTTGCCGCAGCCGTCCAGCCTGAGCGTCAGGGCCAGGTCGGCGGTAAAATTCACCAGCGTCAGGGTTGTTCCCTCTGCGCGCAGGATCAGAACCCATGTCAGGACAGATGTAATGATTGTGCCTGCCAGTGAAACGGCCCGAATCCACGAAAAACTCATCTTCTTGTTAAAGAAGATCAGGGAACCAGCCAGGATGGGAACGAGTATTGAAATAATCATAATATAATCCATGGCGTCACCTCAAAATATCCGTCACTGCTATGTTGATAACGGATTGCAGTTGCTCGCAAATCATGCCCAGAACAAAGGCCAGAATCACCAGAATGAGCATGGGGATCCACATGGTTTTGGAGTCCTTGCCCTGCTGGTCCTCCCCAGAGACATAGTCCTTGCCAGGGAAAAAGGCCTTGATAGAGACAGGCAATAGATATCCGGCGGTCAGAATGGCGCTGACAATTAAAACCACAGGAATCAGCCAGGAAAAGGCGCCAAGGGTAGTAGTCGTCATGGCGCTGTAGCAAAGCTGCAACTTGGCCACGAATCCGCCTGTGGGAGGGATGCCTATCAGTGACAGAGATGCCAGTGTAAAACACAACATGGTTATGGGCATTGCCTTGCCAATACCGGTTAGATCATCGACCTGAGTCTTACCAGTGGAGTGTATGACAGCTCCCGCAGCCAGGAAGAGGCAAATCTTAACGATTGCGTGTAGGATAACCTGGAAGAGAGCTCCGGACAAGGCGGTAGAGGTTAACATAAAAATACCCACTAGGGCGTAGGAGATCTGGCTGACAGTGGAGTAGGCCAGACGCCTTTTCAAAACAGGTTCTCTGTAT
>JAZNEA010000053.1:0-4886 GCA_045588325.1 Clostridia bacterium | reverse complement strand
CTGCCATATAGTCAACACCTAATATGGTGTAGTTTCTCTCAGGCAATGCCCGGTTTAATGTCTTAACTGCCGACAAGGACACAATCACATTCACCACTCTGACCTTGACAACGTCTCTGCGACCTGCATTTATCAGTGCCTGGGAGGCAGATGTGCCGTATGCGCGAGTAAGTCCAGGCGCACCCAGCAATATGCCGCCAAAATATCTTGTTACTGTGCAGATGCAGTTGGTCAGGCCCTCTCTCTTGATAGCCTCCAGCACTGGCAACCCGCCTGTCCCCTGAGGTTCGCCATCGTCAGAATACCTTTGATAAGTGCTGTCTCCCGAAACCAGATATGCGTATACAATATGCCTTGCATCCGGATAAGTCTTACGCATATTATCCAGGAATTCTCTTGCCTGATCCTCAGTTTCCACAGGAGCGACGTTGGCAATAAACTTGGACTTTTTTTCGATCAGCACGTATTCGCCCTGACCCATCACTGTACTATAACGGTCCGGCATGCTCATGGTCTGTCCTCCGTTATATAATCCACAATCCTGTCTGCGTATTTGTTTTCGATGCGGACCTTCATGAGTCTGCCATCATTTACGCTATGCGCCTCCAGGACAATTGCCTCTTCTCTGATGCGATTCTCCAATCCTGACTGGGCCCACGGGATCAAAATCCATTCCTCCCTGGTGTCTCCGTTAACCCTGCGAGTAATGGCATCTATCAGCTCCGTCAGTCCCTCTCCTGTCTTGGCAGATACCATAATAGGATGCTGGTGCCTGTATTCAAAGGAAACAATTGGATCAAAGCCCTCTGGCAATGTGTCACACTTATTAAACACCAATATTGGATCTGTATCTCTGGCGTGGAGTTCTGTCAACAAATTGTCCACTACTCGGATATGGTCATCCAACTGAGGGTCTCCTGCGTCGCACAGATGCACCAGAATATCGGCCTCCATGGCCTCCTCCAGTGTGGACTTAAATGCCTCTACAATGTTGTGTGGCAGTTTTCTTATGAAACCAACGGTATCAATCATCAGAATATCTCTGCCCTCTGGCAAAGTATATCTGCACGTTGTAGTATCCAGGGTGGCAAACAGCTTGTTCTCGGCCAGGCAATTGCTGTCGCACAGGGCATTCATCAAGGTGGACTTGCCCGCATTGGTGTAACCCACAATGGCCACCGTGGGTATGCCATTACGATGTCTGCTCTTGCGGAGTAGTTCTCTGCTCTTTTCCATCTGAGAAAGCCTGTCCTCCAATGCATTGATCCTGCGCCTTATGTGCTTACGATCAGATACAAGTTTGCTCTCGCCAGGTCCTCTGGTGCCAATACCTCCGCCCTGACGGGACAGTGCCTTGCCCAAACCAATAAGTCTCGGCAATCTGTACTTCATCTGAGCCAGTTCTACCTGCAGCTTACCCTCATTGGATACGGCCCTGGTTGCGAAAATATCCAGTATCAACATGGTCCTGTCTATGACCTTAAGACCTGTTGCCTCCTCAATGTTTCTGATCTGGGCGCCGGTAAGATCGTCGTCAAAAACAACGGTGTGCGCCTCGGTGGCCTCTCCCAGTTCTTTGAGCTCCTGTATTTTGCCCTTGCCAATATAGTAAGCGTTATCTGGTCCTTGTCTGCCCTGAATCAGCTTGCCCACAATCTCCGATCCGCAGGTCATAGCCAGAGCCTCCAGTTCGTCCAGGGAGATCTCCGCATCTTGGCGCGAAATATAATCAGCACCACCTTCGCAGCTGATGCCGACTAATATAACCTTCTCAATTGTGCTGGTTTCGTTAAACTCCATGATGCTATTTGCTCATAAACCTCAAGATCATTTCATACGCATCTGATCTGTTTTTCTCATTGAGAACCTCGTGCCTCAGACCGGGATAAAGCAATGTTCTGACGTCCTTAACACCTGCTGTCTTTAACAAGTCCGCTGTAGCAGAAACGCCTGCTCCAAAATCTCCCACTGGATCGTCTGATCCGGATATCAGGAGCACTGGTACATCCTTATCCATCTTGTTGGCACATTCCTTTGTGCAAACGTAGCCCAAGCCTGAGAACATATCCCTGTATAGTCCTACGGTAGGTACTCCTCCAGACAGAGGATCTGCAGCATACTTGTTGTTGGCCTCATCGTTGCAGGACAGCCACTGGCAGCCCCCATCAGGCCCAAATTTCTTGTTATATGAGCCCATTGCCATGCCATGCACTAACTTGCTGACATGTTTATCGCCCTTAATAGAACAAATAATACTTGCCAGCAGCTTGCCTGCGCCAGTAATTGCGCTGCTCTTAAATCCAGTTCCTGAAAGGATTGCACCATCCACCTTGCCTGGGAAATCAGCCAGATAACTGCGAACAACAAAGGATCCCATGCTGTGACCCAGCACATAATATGGCTTGCCCGGGAAGGCAGCGGCATATTTCTCCTGAATCGCATTAAAGTCCTGAGCCAGAATACCCCATCCCTTGTCTCCAAAGTTCAGGAAATTCTCTGTTGTGGCAGACAAACCATGACCAGCACAGTCATAGCCTACAACGAAAATACCCTTTTGTGCCAAGTATCTTGCAAAATCGTTGTAACGCATAATGTGCTCACTGACACCGTGATGCAGCTGCAATACAGCAATCGGCTCAGTATCTGGGCACCACTCATATACTCTCAACTGGTCTCTACCGTTACTTGATAAAATTCTTGATTCGCTAAGTGAAATCACGTCATACCTCTTTTTCTATGACCAACCCTTGGATCTGTCAACAGCCCTGTGCCAACTGGATAACAATGCTTCCCTTGTCTCCTGGTCTATTGTTGGCAAAAATTCCATTTCCACAGAGGTCTCCCCCTGGTCCAAATCATAAAAACCTGTGTAAATGCCAGCCAAAAGAGCTGCACCCAACGCCGTTGTTTCGAGGCACTGAGGCTTGCAAACTGGCACATTTGATATATCCGCCTGGAACTGCAGCAGAAACTTGTTCTCAGCAGCACCGCCATCTGCCTTAAGGCTGGTAATGCTGTATCCTGAATCCTGTTCCATGGCCATCAGAACATCCTGCACCTGATATGCCAGCGACTCCAGAGTGGCTCTGATAATATGGCGGGCATCGGTATCTCCCGTCAGGCCAACGATAACGCCTCTGGCAGATGGATCCCAATAAGGAGCACCCAGTCCGCTGAACGCCGGCACCAGATAACAGCCACCGTTTGCGCCTACCTCAAGGGCAATTTTCTCCGTATCCCCGGCGTTGTCCACGAGTCCAACCTTATCCCTAAGCCACTTGATAGCTGCTCCTGCGACAAATACTGAGCCCTCAAGACAGTAGCTGACCTTGTCTCCGATTTGCCATGCAACAGAGGTAATCAACCCGTTGTTAGATGCAACAGGCGTATCTCCTGTGTTCATGAGCAGGAATCCTCCTGTGCCATAGGTGTTTTTGACGTCTCCCGGCATCAGGCATTCCTCTCCAAACAGAGCGGCCTGTTGATCCCCTGCCACACCGCAAATTGGGATTGGTGTGTTTAGCTGCCAGATATCTGCCTTGCCAAACTGTGCGGAACAGGGCAAAACCTGAGGCAAAATCACCTTAGAAACCCCAAACAAGTTGATCAGTTCCTGATCCCACTCCATGGTGTGGATGTTATATAGCATGGTACGGGATGCGTTTGTACAATCTGTAACGTGGTTTTTGCCACCAGTCAGGTGCCATATTAACCAGGAGTCAACTGTTCCGAACATGAGGCTGCCGTTATCGGCCAATTCACGTGCCTTGGGCATATTGTCCAGTATCCACCTGATCTTGCTGGCACAGAAGTACGGGTCCACAACCAGTCCGGTCTTCTGGGAAATAAGATCTGCGTAACCTTGCTCTTTAATTGTATTGCAATACTCGGCTGTGCGTCTGCACTGCCACACAATTGCCCTGTAGACAGGCTTGCCAGACAAAGAGTCCCACAAAATAGTGGTCTCTCTCTGGTTTGCGATGGCAACGGAGTCAATTTCCTCAGGCTTGGCCCCAATCTGGGTCAGCGCCTCAGTAATTGCGCCCATGGTAAAGGACCAGATTTCCTCTGGATCCTGTTCTACCCAACCATCGTAGGGGTAGTATATTGATAGTTCTCTCTTTGCCACCGAGACAGGCTGACGGTTTCTATCAAAAAGGATGCATCTGACTGAAGTCGTACCTGCGTCTATGGCCATTATGTATTTTTTCATATTCACCGTTTTTTTAGCTAAGAGATAAGAGTGAAGAGCGAATAAAGTGGGTCAACGAATAGTTGGTCAACTCACAACTCATATCTAGCCAACTTTATTATCTCTTAGTTCTTATCTAGCGAAGCGAAGCAAAGCTTCGCTTCGCCTCGCCCTAGCTCTGCAAATAATCCTTGAGTTTCTTGGCTCTGCTGGGATGACGCAACTTGCGGAGGGCCTTTGCCTCAATCTGTCTGATACGCTCACGAGTTACGTTAAACTCTCTGCCAACCTCTTCCAAAGTCCTTGCCTTTCCATCGTCAAGACCAAAACGCAGGCGCAGAACCTTCTCCTCTCTGGGAGTCAATGACTTAAGCACATCGGAAATCTGTTCCTTGAGCAACATTGTTGCTGCTGCATCAGATGGCATGGGGGCATCCATATCCTGGATAAAGTCGCCAAGGTGGCTATCCTCCTCTTCGCCAATTGGAGTCTCAAGGGAAATTGGATCCTGGCTCATCTTCATAATCTCGCGGATCTTTTCGACGGGCATATTCATTTCCTTTGCTATTTCCTCTGGCAGAGGATCACGACCCAATTCCTGAACCAACTGTCTGGAAACGCGAACCAACTTGTTAATTGTCTCTACCATATGGACTGGAATACGAATTGTTCTAGCCTGGTCTGCAATAGCTCT
>JAZNEA010000052.1:0-41790 GCA_045588325.1 Clostridia bacterium | reverse complement strand
GGACTATACATGGGAGAATGGAAGACAATTAGCAAGACAAACAAGTGATACTACTACAGTATTCTACACTTATGATGCTAATGGACAGAGACTGACTAAAGAAAGTGGCAACCTAAAATACTACTATCTCTACGATGGAATAACACTAAAATACTTAAGAGTAGCATACGAGACATCTGACGACACAATCTGTGAGATGTATTTCCAGTATGGACAGACAGGTTTAGAGGCCATACAATATATCCAAGGAAGCTTGAAAGATACATACTATGTAGTAACTAACCTACAGGGTGATGTAATAGGGCTTATCGACGGCTCTGGCACAGAAGTTGTAAGCTACACCTACGATGCTTGGGGCAACCTAAGGGGAATTACAGGATCTAAGGCAAGTACAGTAGGTACGTACAACCCAATAAGGTACAGGGGATATGTTTACGATACAGATACGGGACTCTACTACCTAAACAGCAGATACTACAACCCTGAGTGGGGTAGGTTCATTAACGCGGATGATGTAGAATATTTAGGTGCAGACGGAAGTGTTCAAAGCTTTAATCTGTTTGCTTATTGTATGAATAATCCAGTAAACATGTCAGATGAAGCAGGAAATCTATCAAAGTGGGCTGCAAAACTTATAGCCGCAGCAGCAATAGTTGTTGTTGTGACGATTGTAGCGACAGTGACAGTAGCTACTGCTGGTGCTGGAACAGCGATAGCTGCTGTTGCAGTGGGAGCAGCAAAAGGAGCAGCTATAGGCTTTGCGACAGGAGCAGTTTCAGGGGGAATAGGTGGAGCTGTATCTCATAGGGTAACAACAGGAAGCTGGGAGGGTGCCGGCGAAGCTGCGTTAAACGGAATGGCTGATGGAGCGTTATCAGGAGCTATCACTGGTGCTATTTCGGGTGGCATTCAGGGTGGAATTAGCTGTCCAAGATCACCGTCTGCTTCGGACCCTCTTGAAAGAGCGCTAAATGAATTAGACAGTTCTGGTATTAGGCCAGGCCAAACTCAAATATCGAGGACCAGAGTCATGGAGTTGGTTGACGATTTTGATATTACAAAGGCAAATAGCTCAATATATTCAAATGGTACAACAAAATATATAGTAGATGGACACCATACAACAGTAGCTAGCGTCATTTTAGGGAAAGGAACTGGTGCCAATATGGGAGTTGTTACAAGTCAGATGCCTTCTGCTACTAATGTCTATTGGTCAAAAAAATGGTATGAATTTGGAAAGACGGTTATAGAAATTATAGACTAGGAGGCAAGATGAGTAGATTATCAATATTGTCGAAATTGTTGTATATTGTGTTAAATTATGAGAAAGCAAGAGTTCCAGTAAGAGGAGTAGCCCGGTTAAATTATAGAAAGTCGGTAAAAAAGTCTATTAATATAATGAATATGATTATTGGACTTATGGAGAACAAAAAAACAGAGAAAGAAACATTATCTCAGGTCTTGTGTTATGTAAATAATAACATTATGACACTCGCTCAGCAGGATTGCGATGCTATTTGTTGCGTATGCGAGACCTGCGAAAGCCTTATGGCTGGGGAAGCTGAAGTTTTAGGGATGATAAAAAGTGGTTTGAAGTCTTTATTAAATCAGATAAATTCGATGTCATTTTTGCATACTAAAAAAATATACTTCATATTAATGTCATTGCACAACCTACCGAGATGCCTTTTCGATAATGAGAATGAATTGAATATTGGCATAGCACCAATTTCCGAAAAGGAAGCAAAAGAAATTGCGGAAAAGTATATTAGAATGGGCGCGGAGTATGATTAAGTACCGGAGGATACTGACGTGGGCTGCAGCAAAAAGTGCACCCCCCTCTCTGATACCATTTGGGTAGAGGCTATCATAAACTGATAATAGCGCTGCTCATATGGGGACTGTAGGGGTAACATATAATTCACATAGATCAATCAGATTTAGCGCAAAACTCCTGAATTTTATGCATAAAAATGAATATTTAATCATGCACTGAATAAACAACTTTCCCATTCGAAAGTTGTTTATTTTTGTGAAGTTTTTATTCTACCTATATGTTGACAAAATATATGGCAAAGGGATAAAATTGTCTGTATGGTTTTGAATATTTATGCATAAAAGGAGCAGTTAAAATGAATAAAAAGGATATCAAAAAGGTTGTTCTTGCATATTCCGGTGGACTTGATACTTCTATCATCATTCCATGGCTCAAGGAGAACTACAACAATTGTGAGGTTATTGCTGTATCTGGCAACGTAGGTCAGGCAGATGAGCTGGAGGGCCTTGAGGAGAAGGCACTTAAGACTGGCGCATCTAAGCTCTACGTTCTTGATCAGACAGAGGAGTATGTTAACGACTACATCATCCCTTGCATGAAGGCTGGTGCAGTTTACGAGGAGTACCTGCTGGGCACTTCCCACGCACGTCCCTGCATTGCTAAGGGCCTTGCCGAGATTGCTATCAAAGAGGGCGCAGATGCTATCTGCCACGGCTGCACAGGTAAGGGTAACGACCAGGTTCGTTTCGAGCTCACACTTAAGCACTTCTGCCCTGATATGCACATTATCGCTCCCTGGAGAGAGTGGGATATTAAGTCCCGTGAGGAGGAGATCGAGTACGCAGAGGCTCACAACATCCCCCTTAAGATTAACAGAGAGACCAACTATTCCAAGGACAAGAACCTGTGGCACCTTTCCCACGAGGGCATGGACCTGGAGGATACAGGCAACGAGCCTCAGTATGAGAAGCCTGGTTTCCTGGAGATGGGCGTTTCTCCCATTCAGGCACCCGACGTTCCTACATACGTAACTCTTGACTTTGAGCAGGGCACACCTGTGGCTCTGGATGGCGTTAAGATGTCTGCCAAGGACATCATCCTCAAGCTCAACGAGCTGGGTGGAGCTAACGGTATCGGCATCATCGACATCGTAGAGAATCGTCTGGTTGGTATGAAGTGTCGTGGCGTTTATGAGACTCCCGGCGGAACCATTCTTTACAAGGCTCACAGCGTTCTCGAGAGCATTTGTCTTGACAAGATGACTCTCCATGAGAAGCAGAGACTGTCCATTACCTTCGCAGAGTTGGTATACAACGGCCAGTGGTTCACACCCCTTCGCGAGGCACTTTCCGCATTTGTTGACAAGACTCAGGAGAAGGTTACAGGTAAGGTAAGACTTAAGCTCTACAAGGGCAACATGATCAACGCTGGCGTATGGAGCCCCTACTCTCTGTACAGTGAGGAGATCGCCACATTTGGCGAGAGCGATTACGACCAGACAGATGCTACAGGCTTTATCAACCTCTATGGTTTGCCAATCAAGGTTCAGGCCATGGTAGATAAGCAGAACGAGAACAAGTAATCAGGAGATTTTAAATGGCTAAGATGTGGGCAGGGCGCACTGCCGGAATAACTGACAAGATTGCCGATGATTTTAACTCATCAATATCCTTTGACAGCCGTATGTACAGGCAGGACATTACAGGCAGCATGGCACACGCCGCTATGCTGGCCAATCAGGGGATTATTACCCGCGAGGATGCAGATGCATTAATCGCAGGTCTTGAGACAATATTGCAGGATCTGGATAGTGGAGCTCTGGCCATAGACTTAGATTGTGAGGATATTCACATGTTTGTGGAACAGGTCCTCACTGAGAGGTTGGGAGATGTGGGCAAGAGATTGCACACAGCCCGCAGCCGCAACGATCAGGTAGCTTTGGACATCCGCATGTACCTGAGAGATCAGGTGGACGAGATTTCTGACCTGATCAAGGATTTGGTGGCAGTAGTTGTGGACAAGGCCAGTGAGTACAAGGGCACAATTATGCCAGGGTACACCCACTTGCAGAGAGCGCAACCTATTACTTTTGGACACCACCTGATGGCATATGCCATGATGCTTGTCAGGGATTTGGACAGGTTGTCTGACTGCCGCAGGAGGATGAATCAATCCCCCATCGGATGTTGCGCATTGGCGGGAACCACCTACGAAACAGACAGATATTTTGAGGCTGCAGAGCTGGGTTTTGACGGCATATGCCTTAACTCCCTGGATGGCGTATCTGACAGAGACTTTTGTGTCGAGATGATGAGTGCTATTGCAATCGCCATGATGCATCTGTCCAGATTCTCCGAGGAGATTATCCTTTGGTCCAGTTGGGAGTTTAAGTTCGTGGAGCTGTCAGATGCCTACACCACAGGATCCTCCATCATGCCCCAGAAAAAGAACCCGGATATGGCCGAGTTGGTGCGTGGCAAGACAGGTCGTGTGTACGGTGACCTGATGTCTCTGCTGACCACCCTTAAGGGACTGCCCCTGGCATATAACAAGGATATGCAGGAGGACAAGGAGAGCATCTTCGACGCATGCGACACAGTCAAGATGTGCCTTAAGGTGTTTGTGGGAATGATTGAGACCCTAAAGGCCATTCCCGAGAATATGCTAAGAGCCGCACAGCAGGGCTTTATCAATGCCACAGACTTGGCCGACTATTTGGTCAAAAAGGGCTTGCCATTCAGGGCGGCATACAAGATTTCGGGATCCATTGTGGCATATTGCATCCAGGAGAACAAGGTTCTGGAGACCATGACCTTGGATGAATATCAGCAGTTCTCAGACATATTCCAGGATGATGTATATGATGAGATTTCTCTGGAGGCCTGCGTCAGCAAGAGGATTTCCACGGGAGGCACATCCGTTGCATCTGTGGAACAGCAGATTAATTACGTAAATGAGGTGCTTGGAAGATGACCAAGGTTTTTATTGACGGCAGTGCCGGTACAACAGGACTTCGCATAGAGGAGAGACTCAGCGCTCGTCAGGATATTAGCTTGATTAAGCTGCCAGATGAGGTTCGTAAGGACTCTGATGCAAGGCGTCAGGCCATACACGAGGCAGAGATCGTCTTTCTGTGTCTGCCTGACCCAGCGGCCATGGAGGCAGTTGCCCTGGCAGAGGGGTCAGACACCAGAATTATTGACACTTCCACAGCACATCGCACAGCCCCTGGTTGGGTATATGGTATGGCTGAATTGGCAGGACAGAGGGAGCTTATCGCCAACTCTGACAGGATTGCCAATCCAGGCTGCCACGCCAGTGGCTTTATTGCTTTAATAGCACCATTGGTTCAGGCAGGCATGATTTCCCAGGATGTGGCCCTCAGTTGCTTTTCATTGACAGGCTACTCCGGAGGAGGCAAGAAGATGATTGCCGAGTACGAGGATCCGGACAGGAGCCCATTGCTTAAGGGCCCCAGACAGTACGCTCTCACTCAGCAGCACAAGCATCTTAAGGAGATGGCCAAGGTGTGCGGCATCCACAATATGCCTGCATTTTGCCCAATAGTTGCCGATTTTTATAGTGGTATGGAGGTGACCATTCCGCTGTTTGCCAAGGATATTAAGGCCTCGGCAGATGAGGTGCGAGCCCTCTATGAAAGCTACTATTCCCAGGGCTTGATCAGAGTTGATCACTTAGCAGACCAGGATGGCATGCTCAGCAGTGCAGCCTATAGTGGCCGAGATGACATGCAAATTGGAGTGTATGGCAACGATGAAAGAATCCTTCTGGTATCCAGATTTGACAATCTGGGCAAGGGAGCTTCGGGCGCGGCCATTCAGAACATGAATATAATGCTGGGCGTCCATGAGACGACTGGTTTGAATGTATAAAATAAGGAGATTTTCCATGAATTTGATTCCCGGTGGCGTATGTGCCGCAACAGGATTTAAGGCAAACGGAATACATTGTGGTATTCGCAGAAACCAGAGCAAAAAGGACCTGGCCCTCATCGTCAGCGATGTGCCGGCAACAGCAGCTGCAGTATATACAACCAATCTGGTTAAGGGAGCACCCCTTAAGGTAACACGTCAGAATATTTCAGACGGCTATGCACAGGCAGTCATTTGCAACAGTGGCAACGCCAACACATGCAACGCCAATGGCGAGCAGATCGCCCTGGACATGTGCCAGTTGGTGGCAGAAAAGGTTGGTGTTAAGGCAACCGACGTTGTGGTAGCTTCCACTGGCGTTATTGGACAGCCCCTGGATATTACACCTATTGCCAACGGCATGGACCAGCTGGTAGCAGGCCTCGCCGAGGATAACGGCAATGCAGCAGCCCAGGCAATTATGACCACAGACACGTGTCCCAAGGAGATTGCTGTGGAGTTTGAGATTGGCGGCAAGGTGTGTCACATGGGCGGCATAGCCAAGGGCAGCGGAATGATTCACCCCAACATGGCCACCATGTTGGTATTTATTACAACAGACGTAGCTATTTCTGCAGAGATGCTCCACAAAGCACTCGCAAACGATATTACCAAGACATTCAACATGCTCAGCGTAGATGGTGATACATCCACCAATGACATGGTTACAGTGCTGGCCAACGGCATGGCTCAGAATGAGACAATCGTGTCCGAGGGTCCTGAGTTCACAGCGTTCATGGAGGCACTCAATACAATCACAGTTAGCCTGTGCAGAATGATCGCAGGAGATGGCGAGGGAGCCACCAAGCTTTTGGAGTGCATAACAACAGGAGCCCAGGACGAGGAGACCGCCAAAATTTGCGCTAAGAGCGTTATTTGCTCCAGCCTGCTCAAGGCTGCTATGTTCGGCGCAGATGCCAACTGGGGACGAGTTCTGTGTGCTATAGGTTATAGTGGAGCCAATGTCGACGTGGACAAGGTTGACGTGTCCTTTAAGTCTGCAAAGGGCGAGATTCAGGTTTGCAAGGATGGAGCGGGCGTTCCCTTCTCTGAGGAGATTGCCAAAGAAATCTTGCTGGAAAAGGAAATTGAGATATTGGTTTCTCTGGGTAATGGCCCATACGGAGCAACAGCCTGGGGATGTGATCTTACATACGACTATGTTAAGATAAACGGAGATTACCGTACATAAAGGAGATATATGATGCATACCAGCTTTACAAATGCAGATAGGGCAGAAGTTCTTACCGCAGCGTTGCCATACATACGCCAATACAGCGGTAAGCTTGTTGTTGTCAAATATGGCGGCAATGCCATGATAAATGAGCAGCTCAAGATGCAGGTTATGGAGGATATTGTTCTCCTGTGGCTCGTCGGAGTCAAGGTTGTTCTGGTACACGGAGGAGGCCCCGAGATTTCCGAAACCATGTCCCTGCTGGGCAAAAAGGCTCAGTTTGTCGATGGACTCAGAGTTACAGACAAAGAAACTGTGGACATAGTCCAGATGGTTTTGGCAGGCAAGGTTAACAAAAATCTGGTAAATCTCCTGGAGATGAAGGGCGGTAAGGCCATGGGTATCTCCGGCATAGATGGCAGAATGATAGAGGCAGACTTTAAGAACGAAAAGTTGGGATATGTTGGCGAGATTACCAACGTCAACATTCAGCCTGTTCTGGATTTGTTAGAAAAGGGTTATATTCCCGTTCTTTCTACAGTAGCATGTGATAAGTCAGGCAACGTCTACAACATCAACGGCGACACCGCAGCAGCCCGTGTTGCAGGAGCACTTGGCGCAGAAAAACTTATTATGATGACCGATATTGCAGGCATTTTGGGGGATAAGGACGATCCATCGACCCTGATGCCTAAGATTTCTGAGAATCAGGCCAGACAACTCATCGATCAGGGCGTTGTTTCCGGAGGTATGATCCCTAAGGTTCAGTGCTGTATTGACGCCCTGTCTCATGGCGTTGAGAATGTAATTATCATGGACGGCAGGATTCCTCACTCCATCCTCATGGAGTTGTTTACAGATGAGGGTGCCGGCACAATGGTTACTAAGGAGTAATTAATGAATAGCATCATTTCTACAGATAAACAGTATGTGGCTGGAACCTACGGCAGGTTCCCTCTCGAGCTGGTATCCGGCAGTGGCAGCATAGCCAAGGACTCCAGTGGCAAGGAATATATCGACATGGGCACGGGTATTGGTGTTACATGTATGGGATATTCCGACCCAGAGTGGGTTAAGGCCGTCACAGACCAGCTTAACAAGTTGCAGCACACATCCAACTTGTACTATACCGAGCCCTGTGCAGCACTGGCCAAGGTGATGTGCGAGAGGACCGGCATGGCCAAGGTGTTCTTTTCTAACTCTGGAGCAGAGGCCAACGAATGTGCCATAAAGGTGGCCAGAAAGTATTCCGCAGAGACTAAGGGCCCAGACTGTTACACGATTGTGACACTGCGCAACAGCTTTCACGGCAGGACGCTGACCACGTTGGCAGCAACAGGCCAGGACCACTTCCACCAGTTATTTAACCCTCTGACACCTGGATTTGTCCATGTGGCAGCAGAGGATATGGATGAGCTGACCCGTGTGGTGGAGGAGACCAAGGTGGCTGGTATTATGCTGGAGTGCGTTCAGGGAGAGGGCGGCGTAATTGCCCTGAGCCCCGAGTACATCAAGGCAGTAGCCAAGCTGGCCAATGACAAGGATATTCCATTGATAATCGACGAGGTGCAGACCGGCAACGGCAGAACAGGCGCCTTGTATGCATTTATGAACTATGGCATTCAGCCCGACGTTGTATCCACAGCCAAGGGATTGGGAGGAGGATTGCCCATAGGTGCTACCATGATGAGCGCCAAGGTGCAGAATGTTTTGGGCCCTGGCGATCAGGGTTCCACATACGGAGGCAACCCAGTTGCCAGCGCAGGAGCACTCAATGTTCTGAAAAGGCTGGACCAGGATTTCCTGGATGGCGTCAAACAGCGCAGCCAGTATGTGTTTGAGACGCTGCAGGGAGCCAAGGGCATTAAGTCCGTGACAGGCATGGGATTGATGATTGGCATCGAGACAGAAAAGCCTGCCAAGGACGTGGTAAACGCCTGTATGGAGCGAGGAGTGTTGTGCCTGACAGCCAAGACCAAGGTGCGTCTGCTGCCCGCCCTCAACATCCCTATGGAATTGCTGGCAAAGGCTATAGACGTGATTAAAGCTGTATGTGCAGAGGAGGATTAATCAATGCTTAACATGAAGAACAGGAGCTTTCTCAAGCTGCTTGACTATACGCCTGACGAGATCAATGGCCTGATTAATCTGGCCGCAGAGCTCAAGGCCCAGAAAAAGGCAGGAGTGCCCCACAGAATGTGCCAGGGCAAGAACATAGCTCTGATTTTCGAGAAGACATCCACCAGAACCAGGTGCGCTTTTGAGGTGGCAGCTGCAGATCTGGGTATGCACCCAGTGTACTTGGATCCATCAGGCTCTCAGATAGGCAAAAAGGAGAGCATTGCAGACACAGCAAGAGTGCTTGGACGCATGTTCGACGGTATTGAGTACAGAGGATTTGGCCAGGAGTTGGTGGAGGCTCTGGCAGACCACGCTGGAGTTCCAGTGTGGAATGGCCTCACCAACGAATTCCACCCCACACAGATATTGGCAGATTTCCTGACTATTAAAGAACACTTTGGTAAGCTTAATGGTATCAAGCTGGTATACATGGGTGATGCCAGGTACAATATGGGTAACTCCCTGATGGTCGGTTGTGCCAAAATGGGCATGCACTTTGTGGCCTGCGCACCTAAGAAATATTTTCCCAACAGCCAACTGGTCGACGAATGCCAGGCTATCGCTAAGGAGACTGGCGCCGTGCTGGAGTTCTGCGAGAATCCTGAGGATGCAGTTGTTGGAGCAGATGTTATTTATACCGACGTTTGGGTATCTATGGGTGAGCCTGATCAGGTATGGCAGGAGCGTATTGAGGACCTGCTGCCCTATCAGGTAAACGGCAAGGTTATGTCCATTGCCGGTAGCCAGTGCAGATTTATGCATTGCCTGCCTGCTTTCCACGACCTGAACACAACAATTGGCAGACAGGTATACGAGAAGTTTGGCCTGGATGCCCTTGAGGTAACAGATGAGGTGTTCGAGGGACCACAGTCCATCGTGTTCGATGAGGCAGAGAACAGAATGCACACCATCAAGGCAGTTATGGCAGCAACCCTGTGCGACTAAAATATGACGAACTTTGACTTTCTGAAGAAAATCCCAGAATTCCAGGTTTTCGCAGATGCGGCAGTGTCTGCAGAGCTGATGCTCCACATCGATGTGGATGCCTGTGTAATCAGTTGCCGCAGGGCTATGGAATTTGCCATTAAGTGGATGTTTTCCATAGACGAGGAGCTTAAGATGCCCCACAACGATTCTCTGGTTTGTCTGCTGGAGGACGAGGATTTTGCGGCCATTGTGGGTAAGGATATGCTAAGGCGCCTGGAGTACATCCGCAAGATAGGAAACAAGGCCGCCCATGGAGAGGACAAGGTGGTAAAACAGCAGGCCGAACTGTGTCTTGAGAATCTCTTTGAATTTCTGGACTTTGTGGCGTATTGCTACCACAAGAACTACCAGGAGCGGGAGTTTGACAGAAAATTGCTGGAGCTAACCCTGGAGGAGGTGCTGGATTTTGTCACCGAGGACGTGGATCTTAAGACCTTGCGTGAGCAAAATGAGTCCAGTCGCGAGGAGTTCACCGCCAGAAGAAACCAGCATTGCAATACATATGTGGCCAGACCTTATAGCGATGAGTTTTAATTAAAACAGCTCGTATAATAAAGACAAACCAAAGCCGTTCCCCGAGAAAGAGGAACGGCTTTTCCGTATCATGGCAGGGCCATGAATTATATCGCTATAGTCCTATTACTCAACTGTGGCCTCAGAGGTCATTACCTCCTGCTGGATTGACTCATCATAGGAAATCATGGGTTCCACATCCTTGTTGCGGATATGCCTGTCAACATAGTTGCGTGTAATGCGGGCAACCAATGGGAACAGTGCAACTACACCGATAAGGTTGGGAATCATCATCAGACCATTGAATGTGTCGGAAATATCCCATGCCAGAGAAGATGTCATAACTGCACCAGACATAATCATAAGAACAAATATAACCTTGTAAACCTTAACAGCCTTGGAACCCATCAGATATTCGACGGACTTGGCACCATAGTGAGACCAACCAAGAACTGTGGTAAATGCAAAGAGCAACATGGCAATTGCCACAAAGTAAGATCCGACGGGGCCGAATGCATTTCCAAATGCCTGTGATACCAGGGTAGCATCGTTTACGCCCTCGAGGGCCATACCTGTGTTCAAGTCGATGTATCCTGAGGTCAGTACAACAACAGCTGTCATAGTACATACAACTATGGTATCAAAGAACACCTCGAAGATTCCCCACATGCCCTGCTTAACGGGCTCCTTAACATTGGATGAGGAGTGAACCATAACAGAAGAACCGAGACCAGCCTCGTTGGAGAAAACGCCACGCTTGCACCCCTGGGTGATTACTGTGCTGATCGTTACACCTGCCACACCACCTGCTACAGCCTTGATGCCAAAGGCAAAGCGGAAGATAGAAGAGAATACAACTCCCAGACTGCTAAAATTCATAACTGTCAAGGTCAGGGCGCCGATTACATACATAACGGCCATAACAGGAACAATCTTCTCGGCAACAGAAGCGATGCGCTGAAGACCACCGATGATAATGAGACCTGCAAGAACAACCAGTACGCCGCCAATAATCAGTGAAATAACGGGAATGCCTGCAACCTGGCCTAAGTTAACGTTCTGGAAGAAAGCAGATTCCAGATTTAAGGTAATCTTGTTAACCTGTCCCATATTGCCGATACCAAATGAAGCCAGAATGGCAAAGATGGCAAACAGGGAAGCCAGAACGGAACCCAGAACCTTGCAGTTCTTACGTTTGCCCAAGCCGTCTCTAAGATAGTACATTGCACCACCGGACCACTCGCCCTCGGGGTTGCGCCTGCGGTAGTAGATACCAAGAACGTTTTCTGAGAAGTTGGTCATCATGCCAAAGAAGGCTGCAACCCACATCCAGAAGACGGCACCAGGACCACCAATTACAATAGCAGCAGATACGCCGGCAATGTTACCAGTACCAATGGTTGCTGCCAATGCTGTACACAGTGCCTGGAACTGGGAAATAGATCTCTTGTCAGTCTTCTTGACTGCGCCGCTGCCCTTAGCAAATACTGATCCAATGGTCTCTTTCCACCAATGACCCAGGTGAGAAACCTGGAAAAACTTGGTGCAGAAGGTCATTAGAATACCTGTTCCAATAAGCAGGAACAAACCAATCTTGACCCATACAAAGTCGTTGATCACGTTGTTAATATCAGTTATTTGTTTCATCAAATTTTCCATAAATCCTCCAAGGAAAATAAAATAGCGAATCGCACATGGCAATCCGCTAAAAACAAAACAACACCAAAAAAATGGAATACTTTGTCCTTTTGCCTGAGAGATTAGCAGATTGCCTTGCACCTTCGGCACCCACAGAGTGGGATTCTCCAAAGTTCTGTCTGCTGACAGTCCTCATCCAATGGATACCTGAGAGTGTTACTCCTTCGGTTGCGATAACGCATTTCCTGCCAACTTCATACAGAAATATTCAATTGTCGACAATTATATACAAGAATAAGCCATATGGCAATGCAATTTATGGAAAAGAGAAGGAACGATTGTTCACGAAAAATGACTCTTCGAATAATCGAAAAAAAGTGATACAATTAAAAGAAAAATATATTGGAGGGACAAATATGAGTAAACGTATTGTAGCTTTAGTTGTTGCCATAGTTATGGTGATGACCTCAGGTCTCACAGCTTTTGCCTGGGAGGAGGGCTGTTCTGCAGAACGCACCTATACCGCGTATAAGAATACGGTTACAGTAGATGGTGTTATTGAGGATGCATGGGATTCAGTTGCGTGGACACCCATAGAGATTCCGATAAACCAGCCTTACCCCAGCGACAAGATTGAGTACTATGGCGCTTCCGAGCAGGTTAAGATTATGTATGATGACAATTACTTCTATTACCTGCTGGATATTAAGGGAGCAGACCCCTTCACAGAGGATGTTTTTGAGGTATACATTGAGGAGGGACAGCCCTTGGAGGATGGATATACCAACGGATATCAGATCAGCATGGTCTATGACTATGAGGCCGATGAGCTGAACTTCTCTCTTACGCTTAAGTACACCGACGAGTATGGAACCTTTGTCAAGGAATATGACATGGAGGACGAGGTAGAGCATAAGTTGGCATGGAAGGCTGAAGCAGATAATAAGTCCATCATCATTGAGTTGGCTGTTAAGAAGCTGTCCACCACATCAGTGGACGGTGCCACTGTTGCTATGGAGTTCATGTACGAGGACTTTGGTTCAATCGGCGGCGTTGAGGCAGTTCTGGAGGACTATCGCTGGAACGTTATCGAGATGGACAAGGACGAGAACCCCACAGGAGTTACAAGACCCAACAATGCCAGTGGTAACTTTGGTCTGGTCACATTGGGTGGAGTGGCTCCATTGCCAGAAGAGAATCCTACAGAGGCACCCACAGAGGCTCCGACAAACGCTCCTGACGACACAACATCTGCAGGTGATGACACAGGTAGCATCTGGATCTACGTCGGCATCGCAGTTGGCGTCGTTGCAGTTGTGGCTGTTGTTGTAATTGTAGTAGCTAAGAAGAAAAACTAACAGGGGAGAACTTCTCCTCTCAGGAGGTAAAAGTGATAGATAATTACATTAAGTGTTCGGCTATAACGCCCAGACTATCCTTAGGCAATCCCATGGAAAATGCAGAGGCCATTATCCAGGCGCTGCACCATGCCAACGAACAGGGGGTTAAGATTGCGGTATTCCCGGAGTTGTGCATTACAGGGTACACCTGTGGAGATCTGTTTCTCCAGGATCAGCTGTTGGACAGCTCACTCAGGGCCCTAAAGACCATTGTGGATGCCAGCAGCGACGTGGATATTCTGGTTGCCGTTGGACTTCCTATGTCCGTCAAGTCTAAGCTTTTTAATGTAGCGGCCCTCATTAAGGGTGGCAGGATTTTAGGCATAGTTCCTAAGACTTATCTATCTGGCAACGGCGAGAATGAGAGGAGACTCTTTGTTCCCGCACCCTCCGAAACAGTGATGATCATGATGTGGGGCCAGGAGATCCCCTTTGGCAACAGGATCATCTTCCATTGTGGAACACTGGGACAGCTGGCAGTTGCGGTAGAGGTTGGAACTGATGTTTTGGCCATTAATGCCCCCTCTGCCAGCCACGTCCTTAATGGTGCCAATTTAATCCTGAACCTCTGTGCTATGCCGGAGATTGTCACTTTGGACAAGAAACGTAGGAACACCATTATGGAACAGTCCTCAAGACTCATGTGTGGATATGTAGTCGCATCAGCTGGCTGTGGAGAGTCCACATCTAATGGAGTATATGCAGGACATAATTTGATTTGTGAGGACGGAGCACTCCTGGCAGAGAGCAGGCCCTTTGCTAAGGAAGACTGTATTACCGAGATTGACTTGGATAAGATTACTCACAAAAGGCGTGAGAACTCTATGTTTGAGCCGGAACACGACGATGGCTACGAGCATGTAATCTTTGGCTACGAGAGGCTGGAGGAGGCAGAGCTTACCCGCAAGTACAGCACAATGCCCTTTGTGCCGTCTGATAAGCAGGAGCTGAGAGACAGATGTCACATGATTATGGATATTCAGGCTCATGGTCTTGCCAGAAGATTGCAACACACCCGCAGCAAGGGGCTTGTAATAGGCATTTCCGGTGGATTGGATTCTTGCCTAGCTCTCATTGTAGCAGTTAAGGCGTGTGACATATTGGGCAGGCCTCATAGCGATGTGCTGGCCGTTACTATGCCATGTTTTGGCACATCCGACAGGACATATAACAATGCAGTTACAATGTGCGGCGAGCTGGGAGTAATGCTTAAGCATGTGGACATACGCAATGCGGTTATGAGCCACTTTGCAGACATTGGCCAGGATCCAGAAAACTTTGATGTAACCTACGAAAACAGCCAGGCCAGAGAGAGGACCCAGGTTCTCATGGATTTGGCTAACAAGGAAAATTCCCTTGTTGTTGGCACGGGAGATTTGTCTGAATTGGCCCTCGGTTGGTGCACATATAACGGCGACCACATGTCAATGTATGGTGTCAACGCCACAGTGCCAAAGACTTTAATCAGATATGTAATTAAATGCTACGCAGAGGAATGTGGCAATCAGAGACTTATGGAGACATTCATGGATGTATTGGACACTCCTGTTAGTCCAGAACTTCTGCCACCAGATTCTCAGGGAGTTATTGCACAGAAAACTGAGGAAGTAATAGGAAAATACGAGATAAATGACCTTATTTTGTACCATGCAATCAGATGGGGGTATAGACCATCTAAGGTGTACAGAATAGCTCGTGCTGCATTTGCAGGCAGGGTTGATGATCAGGAGCTTAAGTCCTATCTTCAGAACTTCTATCGCAGGTTTTTTGCCCAGCAGTTCAAACGCTCATGCATGCCTGAGGGGCCAAAGACAGGCTCTGTATCTATGTCTCCCAGAGGAGATTGGCAGATGCCTTCTGATGCGATGGCGGCAGCGTGGCTGGAGATGTTGGAGAATTTGTAAGTTATAGTCGAAAACGATTGCAATTTGTTTGTTGAAAATGTGTTTGTCGTACTGCTATGATTCGAATGGCGTTTGGGGGTGACACATATTTTAAGGCAATTGTTTTTAGACGAAGATGGTATAGAGACTGTTGAGGTAGTTATTATCGCGGCTGTGTTGGTCGGTTTAGCCCTGTTGTTCCGCAAGCAGATTTTTGGCCTACTACAGGATTTGTTGGGCCAATTAGACTCTGCGGCTATAGATGACAACTTGACCTTGCCACCGCAATAATGTATCATTTCACTATTATTGCTAGGAGGGGACCACCTTGAATACAGAGGAGATTCTTAAGGTTATAACTGATGCCCTTGATGATCGTAAGGGTGTTGATATTCAGTCTATTCGCATTACTGATGTTTCTGTTTTGACAGACTATATTGTTATTGTCAGTGGCACATCCGTTGCACATAACAGAGGCCTTTGCGGATCTGTTCAGGAGGCTATGGAGAAGGCGGAGCCAGAGAGACGCCCACACATTGAGGGAGAGGATACTGCTCGCTGGATTCTCATGGACTATGGCGATGTCATCGTACACATTTTCCATCGTCAGGATAGAGAGTATTATGATCTTGAGAGGTTGTGGGACCCAGAGAACATCCGTGCCATGCAGGCAGGTAGATAATTGATTTTAAGCCGTGTCACTTATGTGGTGCGGCTTTCGGAGGATATATGGTACAGTCGAGAACACATAATTGCAATGAGCTTAGGTTAGCTCATGTAGGTCAGACAGTCACATTGGTTGGCTGGTATGAGAATATGCGTCAGGTCTCCAAGAACCTGGGTTTCCTTGTTCTTAGAGATTTTTATGGAAAGACACAGGTTGTTGTAGATTCCGAGGAGATGATGGCTCAGCTCGCAGGCATCAACAATGAGTCCACACTTTCTATTACAGGTGTAGTTAGCGAGCGCTCTTCCAAGAACCCAGATATGGAGACAGGTGATATTGAGGTTATTCCTCAGTCTATTAAGGTGTTGGGAAAGTGCATCTACAATGAGCTCCCCTTTGAGATTAACAGATCTAAGGAGTCTGACGAGGCTGTCAGACTTAAATACAGGTATCTTGACCTGCGTAATCCCGCAGTTAAGGACAAGATTAAGCTTCGCTGTCAGGTTGTTAGCGAGCTTCGCAACAGAATGACAGATCAGGGATTCTGGGAGATTACCACTCCTATTTTGACATGTTCTTCTCCAGAGGGTGCCAGAGATTACCTTGTACCATCCAGACTCCATCCCGGCAAGTTCTATGCACTCCCTCAGGCACCACAGCAGTTTAAGCAGTTGCTGATGGCCTCTGGTTTTGATAAGTACTTCCAGATTGCACCTTGTTTTAGAGACGAGGATGCTCGTGCAGATAGATCCCCTGGTGAGTTTTACCAGTTAGATATGGAGATGGCTTTTGCATCTCAGGATGATGTGTTCCAGGTGCTGGAGGAGGTTCTCCCACCAGTATTTGAGAAATATGGTAAGTACGACAGAGCATCTAAGGCTCCGTTTGTGCGTATCCCCTATAGGGAGGCTATGGCTAAGTATGGTAGCGATAAGCCTGACCTGCGCATTAAGTTACAGGCTACAGAGGTTACAGAGATTGTTGCTGACTGTGGATTTGGTCCCTTCGATGGTGCAACAGTTATGGCTACAGTAGTGCACAACTTTGCTGAAACACGTAAGGTTATCGACAAGTTGTGCGCAGACGTAGAGCAGGTTTCTGGACACAAGGCATATTGGTTTAAGGTTGATGACACAGGAGCTTTTGTAGGTGGCATTTCTAAGTTCCTTGTTCCTAACCACGATGCAGTTGTAGAGTCAATGGGACTCGTTGCAGGAGACTTTATTATGCTCACAGCAGGCAAGACTCGCGATGCACAGAAGGCTATGGGTACAGTTATTAAGACTTTGGGTAACCAGGTTCCTGGACTCATGGACAAGGAGTGCTATGAGTTCTGCTGGATCGTTGATTTCCCAATGTACGAGATGGGCGAGGAGTCAGGTGAGCTTGAGTTCTGCCACAATCCGTTCTCTATGCCCCAGGGCGGCATGGAGGCTCTGGAGACTATGGATCCTCTGGCAATTAACGCATATCAGTATGACTTGGTAGTTAATGGCGTAGAGCTTTCTTCCGGCGCCGTGCGTAACCATGACCCCGAGATTATGGTTAAGGCATTCTCTCTGGTGGGCCTTGGCGAGGAGGATGTTAAGGCAAAGTTCCCTGCTATGTACAATGCATTCTGCTATGGAGCACCTCCACATGCAGGTATTGCCCCCGGTGTAGACCGTATGGTTATGCTTTTGGCAGGAGAGGACAGCATCCGCGAGATTATTCCATTCCCAATGAACAAGAATGCAATGGACCTCATGATGAATGCACCATCTCCTGTAGAGCAGAAGCAGCTTGATGACGTACATATTAGGATAGTTAAAAGTGAAGAGTGAAAAGTGAAAAGTTCAGATAAGAGATAAGAGTTAAGAGATAAGGAAGTTGGTTAGCGAAGAGCTGGCCAACTTTTTTCTTTTCGGAAGACAAAAAAATAAGCGCCACACTTTCGTGTAACGCTTATCGGGTCTGGAGCTGGTGGACGGACTTGAACCCCCGACCTGCTGATTACAAATCAGCTGCTCTACCAACTGAGCTACGCCAGCAAACTGGTGACCTTAACGAGATTCGAACTCGTGTTACCGCCGTGAAAGGGCGGTGTCTTAGGCCTCTTGACCATAGGGCCTCGCGACCAGCAAGTGTTATTATACCGAAAAGTTTTCTCATGTCAAGGATAATTTTTAAAGATTATTATCCCTTTTTGATTGTAAAAAAAGTTGTGTCGGGGTATAATGTCGTGGATTGTGGATTTTGGGTAAAATATATCCACATACGATAGATTTAGGAGGCAGTCGCTGTTGCGACGCGATAATTATGAGTATACGCGATCTCAGTATCAACGCTGTTAGAGTCATTTCCGCAGAGGCTATAGAGAAGGCCAAGTCAGGTCACCCCGGCCTGCCCTTGGGAGCAGCGCCCATGGCCTACACATTGTGGGCAGATATGTTAAATTTTGACCCTTCTGATCCCAATTGGCCCAACAGAGATAGATTCATTCTCTCAGCAGGACATGGCTCCATGCTCATGTACTCTTTACTTCATATTTTTGGATATGATGTCTCTATGGAGGATATTAAGAACTTCCGCCAGAGATATAGCCGCACACCTGGACATCCCGAGTTGGGAGTTACTCCTGGCGTAGAGATTAGCACAGGACCTCTTGGACAGGGCATTGCCAATGCAGTAGGTATGGCTATTGCAGAGACACAGTTGGCAGCTCGTTTTAATAAGCCTGGTCTGCCCATCATAAACCATAGGACATATGCTCTGTGTGGCGATGGATGCATGATGGAGGGCATTTCTTACGAGGCAGCATCATTGGCAGGCACATTAGCTCTGTCAAAACTCACCGTTATTTATGATTCCAACAACATTACTATTGAAGGCGATACCGACAGCACATTCAGAGAGGATGTGGCCGCCAGATTCATCGCTCAGGGATGGGATGTTTATACAGTAGAGGATGGCAACGATTGCGATGCTATTAAGGAGGCTCTTGATAGAGCAGCATCACAGGACAAGCACCCCTCACTCATTATTGTTAAGACTCAGATTGGCTACGGATGCCCAGCTAAGCAGGGTAGTGCATCTTCACACGGAGCACCTTTGGGAGTAGATAACGTGGCAGCCACCAGAACTAACCTAGGTTGGGATTACGAGCCTTTCACTATTCCCCAGGAAGTTTACGACTACGCCACCACTAAGGCTCAGCGTGGAGTTAAGGCCCATGCCTTGTGGAATAAGCGCATGGCCATTTATTCAGAGAAGTATCCTGAGGACTATGCAGCATGGCAGAAGGCTATGGATCCTGAAGCAGCAGCCAAGGCATTGGCAGGAGATGCAGATTTTTATGTAAAGGACGAGTCTCCTATGGCCACTAGAGTAGCCTGTGGCAAGCTCTTGCAGAAGTTGGCAGCAGACATGCCATATTTGGTAGGCGGTTCTGCAGACCTGGCCTCATCGAACAACACAGTTATGAAGGGTTGTGGCAACTTCTCTGATGAGGATAGACTGGGACGCAACCTGATATTTGGCATTCGTGAGCATGCAATGGGAGCTGTTTGCAACGGCATCCAGGCTCACGGCGGGTTCAGAACATTCGCATCTACATTCTTTGTATTCTCTGATTATATGAAGCATGCTATCAGGATGTCAGCATTGATGCAGTTGCCTGTACTGTATATATTCAGTCACGACAGCATTGGTGTAGGAGAGGATGGCCCTACACATCAGCCCGTAGAACATTTGGCACAGTTCCGCAGCATGCCCGGTGTTATCACATTCAGACCTGCAGACTATACAGAGACAATGCATGGCATGGCTATGGCCATGGAGTCAAAGGATACCCCATATGTGCTGGTTACATCCAGGCAGAACTTGCCAGTGTTGGATTCCAGCTCTGACAAGTGTCGTCACGGTGCATACATTCTTAAGGACTGTGAGGGACAGCCTGAGATAATTATTATGTCCAGCGGTGCAGAGGTTGCCCCATCCCTGGACGCATGGCATATACTCAATGCTCAGGGCGTTAAGGCCAGATTGGTCAGCATGCCCAGTATGGAGCTCTATGATATGCAACCTCAGGAGTACAAGGACAGCGTTCTCCCCGCAATCTGCACCAACAGATTGGTAGTTGAGGCAGGAACTTCCTTTGGATGGCACAAGTACACAGGATTCCATGGACAGTTTGTCACAGTTGACACATTTGGAGCATCTGCTCCTGCAGGCCAGCTCTTTAGGGAGTTCGGATTTACAGGAGAGGCAATCGCAGAAAAAGCAAAATCTATGCTCTAATATCCACTCATACCAGATGCTATATGCAGTATGCTCTCAGCGGCATACTGCATTTCTTTTTCTGTAGTAAACGGGCCAGGACTTATGCGTACAGCACCCACCTCTGTGGTGCCCAGATATCTGTGACCTAGTGGTGAGCAATGAAATCCGCCTCGAACAGCTATGCCGAAATTCTGAGCCAACACATAGGCAACCTGTTGGGAGTCCATCCCTGTTATATTAAAGGAAAAAATCCCGCTATTTGGCAGGGATGTGTCTGTTACAGGGATAATTCCATGGTGTCCAGACAGTCTCTCAGACAAAAAATTGCATAGATCAAGTTTGTGAGTCAACAGCTTTTGAGTTCCAACGCTCGCCACGTAATCAATGGCGGCAGACAGGCCAGCAAACCCAGGGGTATTCATGGTTCCACACTCCAATACGTCGGGCATTACTGATGATATCGTGTCAAAGGAGCCACTGCCAGTTCCACCTACCATTATCGGAGTTACGGGAGCATTTGGACATACGTACAGGAGACCAGTGCCTTGAGGACCCATTAACCCCTTGTGGCCTGGTACGGCCATGTAGTCTAGCCTTTTTAATCTCTTCACATCTATATCTATATTCCCAGCCCCTTGAGAGGCGTCCAGAATCATCCTACAGTTCATTCTGTGGCACAGATCAGAAATGGAGGATATGTCATTTACGTGGCCTGTGATGTTGGAGGACAAGGAAACAATCACAGTAACACGTCTGCCTTGTTTCTGAAGGCGCATGATATTCTGCCTGAGAATGGAGGGATCCATGAGCATGCCTTTTCCTCCGGATATGATTACTGGGAACTGCATGGAAGATTTTCGCATCCACAAGGGGCGAGTTACTGCATTGTGTTCCATGGGGGATATGATAAATCCAGGTCGTGCATCAGCCGCCAAACATGAGAGAATCGCTGTGTTGAGGGCAAAAGTGGAGGAAGGAACCAGAGCAATTCGCAGCGGATCGGGAATGTTAAACAGGGATGCAGCCTTTATTCGAAGGTTTTGCAGAATTCCTGCAGACGCGTTGGCAGAGTCGTAGTGGGATCTGCCTGGGTTACCGTGCTCCTGCTGCAGATAGTTGGCCATCGATTCTCCACACCCCGGAGCTTTCGGGTAGGAAGTGGCGCTGTTGTCTAAGTATGTCATCATCAGCCTCCTGTGTAGTTCTATATACTATTCATCAAAGAAGAAAATGTGAATTGTTAACAAAACTTACTTGAAATACGGATGAGTTATCGTATAATATAATTACTAATATTGTTTTGGAGGAACGTATATGAAGAAAATACTTTTTGCGGTTTTCCTTTCACTGATTCTCGTGTTTGCAGCATCATCCCTGGCAATGGCCGATGAGTATGCAAATATTGACCTTGGTGAGATGTGGGAGGTTGATGAGAGCCTCTACACATGGAAAGTTAACTCTACACTTGGCGGCCAGACAAATCTGCCTGCAGTAGTACTTGGTGCTACAGGTGGTAACACTAGCGTTACTAACGTTAATGACCAGTTGGTTGCCGCATTGACTAACACAACATTTGTTGAGCCCAACAACTTGATTTTGGCTTTCTCTGATGGTTTTGGCCCTAACGCAATTACTCTGGTTGAGGAGTATGTTGGTGATCTTATTATGAACGAGCTTCCTTATGCTGGTACATCTAAGACCAACTGTCTCAATGAGACAACACTTAAGGCCAATGTTACTACAGACTCAGCAGCAGGTGGTACAGCTCTTGCTACAGGTTATAAGACAGCTTACGCTTATATCGGCCTGGATGTTAAGGGCAACGATATCCCATCTATTTCTGAGGTTTTGAGAGAGAGATTTGGCAAGATTATCGGTGTTGTTACTACAGACTGGGCATATGATGCTACTCCTGCAGCTTTCGGCGGTGGCCATGCTGTAAGAGGTGAGTCCAGAACAGGTGAGACCATGGGCAAGTTCCGTCCTGACCTGTGGATTGGTGTAGGCGTTAATGACTACAGCCCCATGAACTACGTTGAGGATGGTGAGGATGTATACCTTGCAAATAACTGGGCAGAGGCAGAGGCCAATTATGACCATGACAAGCTGTGGGTAGATCTTCCTCAGATTAAGGATACAACTGGTTTCTCCGAGGAGAACTACAACCAGGATTGCTGTATCTATGATTACTTCGATTATGCTACGATTAAGAACAGCGGCAATGCAACTATCTCCATGATGACTGCCTTCTCCCTTAAGTGGTTGCAGGACAGATCTGAGGAGTGCGACAATGTTGGCTTCTTCTTCATATTTGAGAATACTGGTACAGACATGGCCGGTCACGCTAACGAGCTTCCTTGGTACATCGTTGAGACACGCGCAACAGACGAGATGGTAGCTATCTGTCTCAAGTTCGCTTGTGAGAACCCCGATACTCTGGTAGTTATGACTGCTGACCATGAAACTGGTGGTGTTATGCTTAGAAGCGGTTGGGAGACCGATGCTTCCAAGATCAAATTCAGCACATCCGGTCACTCCAAGCAGGATGTTCCAGTATATGCTTTGGGTTATGAGGAGTACGCAAAGCTCTTCAACAACGAGGGTATGCTTAACGCCCAGGTTGGTAAGCTTCTTGCTTACTCCATGGGTATCACAGAGGGCTATGGTATGTCCGTAGAGGAGTACGGTGAGGAGTACGGAATCGACGAGATCCTCGCAGGTACATTCGGACAGAAGGAGGAGACAGAGGAAGTTAAGTATGTAGACGGCAAGGTTCTCGGCGTTATGGCTAAGGATGCAGCTACAGAGATTAAGTTCACTCTTCCCAACATGACAACAGCAGCTCACGCTATGATGACAGTTGCAGTTAAGGTTCCTGCAGGCGCAACTCACCTGACAATCACAGATGATTCTGCAGCAGCTAACAAGCTCCTTGACCAGGATCTTAATGGCGAGCTTAACTACGTTGCAGATCAGGGCGTATACTTCTTCTCAATCAAGGCAGCAGCCGATCTGGAGAAGATTACACTTACCTTCACAGGCAACTTTGCTAAGGGTGATGAGGTTCTCGTTGACTATGTAACAGTTGGTTCCGCAATCAACACAATGGACAACTTCGATGCTGCAACTGTAGAGGATTGCACAGGCTTTGCTTCTGTTCATGATGCAGCTGAGGCTGGTCAGCTTCCCGCAGAGGATCCATCTGACGATGACAAGGGCGAAGACAAGGATGGTAACAACGACCTTCTCCTGCCAATTATCGTTGGTGCAGTAGCAGTTGTTGTTATTGCAGTAGTTGTAATCGTTGTGCTTAAGCCCAAGAAGAAGTAATTTAACTTCTGGTTTAATCAGTTAACTACCGAGCCGCATACCGTAAGGTGTGCGGCTTTTGTCTTATTTACATGATGCTTTTTTTGCGTAAATTTCCCATGGAGTATATCCTCTTGATTTTTATGGAGGATGTTTTAGAATAGTAGGAAAATTGCCATTTGGAGGCTTACAAAATGATAAATATCAGAACATACAACAAGATATCCAAGGCAATCTATGACAGAATGGAGGCAGGCAAGTATGCTGTTTCCGATTCTATTGTAGACTACGACGGCATTATCGTTCGCAGCGCCAAGCTTCATGACGAGACTTTTTCTGCAGACCTTAAGGCCATTGCTAGGGCTGGAGCAGGTACTAACAACATTCCCGTAGATAGGTGTTCCGAGAATGGTATTGTAGTATTCAATACTCCTGGTGCCAATGCTAACGCTGTTAAGGAGTTGGTTATAGCCACACTGCTTATGTCTCGCAGAAACCTCATCGATGCTATTGAGTGGACAAAGACTCTGGCAGGACAGGGAGACCAAGTTCCCCCCATGGTAGAGAAGGGCAAGGGACAGTTTGTTGGCAATGAGATTAAGGGTAAGAAATTGGGTGTTATCGGACTTGGAGCCATTGGAGCTATGGTAGCCAATGCAGCCGTTGATCTGGGCATGGAGGTGTACGGATATGATCCTTACCTTTCCATCAAGTCTGCTTGGAGCATTTCCCGTAAGGTAAAGAATGCATCTCTTAAGCAGGTTTTGTCAGAGTGTGATGTTATTACATACCATATTCCTTTGGTAGATTCCACTAGAGGAACCATCGATACAGCAGCCATTTCACACATGAAGGACGGCGTTGTTATCCTTAACTTCTCCAGAGCAGAGTTGGCAGATACCGCAGCTATGAAAACTGCTCTGACCAGTGGCAAGGTTGCCAAGTACTATGTAGATTTCCCCACAGACGAGATGCTTGGGGTTACAAACTGTGTATGTATTCCTCACTTGGCATCAGGCACAGACGAGGCAGAGGAGAATTGCGCTATTATGGCATCTGCTCAGCTGTGTGATTACCTGGAGACAGGTTCCATTCGCAACTCCGTAAACTTCCCGGACATAGAGGCAACAAATGCTGCGAAGAACAAGATTTGTGTTCTGCACAGGAATGAGCCTTCTGTTATTACAAATGTTACGAAGTTGTTCGGTCAGGACAACATTAACATTGAGGATCTTGCATCCTCATCCAAGGGCAAATATTCCTATATGATTATTCAGACAAACACAGATGTGGACGATAGCTTTGAGGACGAGGTTTACAAGTTGCCTAACGTACTTAAGGTCAGAATCATTAGGGGATAACGCGAACAATAACCGAATCAGACAAGGCCTCCCGAAGGGGCCTTGTTTTGCTTTCCTTTACACTGCGATGCATCTATGCTATAATCCACAAATGAATTTGAAGAAGAGGAGTTGGTTTTTTTAATGGACGTTGACGAATGGTTGCGATTATGCCTGTTCGCCGCATTAGTGATTTTTTCAGGGGTTTTCTCTGCTACAGAGACTTCCTTTGCATCAATCAATAAATTCAGAATTATGTCCTTGTCAGACAAGGGCGACAGCAGGGCCTCCAAGACCCTCAGACTCTTGGATAAGTATGATGAGCTTATTTCAGCATTGCTCATTGGTAATAATATAGTTAATATCGCTTGCTCTGCAATTGCGACTACGTACGCAGCGCATTTGTTTGCAGGTGCAGGAGATGACTCATACATAGCAATAACCACTGCTGTGGTTACTTTGATTATCTTTATTTTTGGAGAAACACTCCCCAAGACATTAGCAAAATCTAATAGTGAGAGATTTGCATTAGGCACCACAGGCTTTGTGAGTGCGCTTTGTGTTGTCTTTAAACCTTTGTCAAAATGCCTTACGGCCATTGGTTCGTTGGTAGCCAGAGCAGTCAAGCTCCAGGAGGAGGTTGCCGTCACAGAGGACGAACTCTTCGATATTATCGAGGACATCAACGAGGACGGAGCCATGGATGACGAAAAGACCGAGTTGGTTAAATCAGCTCTGCTATTTGATGATAAGACAGCTGCCGACATTTTGACAGCCAGGGTGGACATGGTAGCAATGAGCATAGATATGTCACCTGAGGAGATGATAGAGCTGGTCAAGGAGACTAAGCACTCCCGTATTCCCGTGTTCAAGGACACTGAGGATAATATTGTGGGTGTACTCCAGATGCGCAAATTCCTCCGCAGATATATTTCAAATGGTGATATGACAGACATTACTGACCTGCTCGACACCCCATTTTTTGCCCATAGCAGCATCAAGGCCGATGACCTGCTCAATCAGATGAACGCAGCCAAGACACAAATGGCCATTATCACAGACGACTTTGGCGGCACATTGGGTCTGGTATCCACAGAGGACATCCTGGAGGAGCTGGTTGGAGACATCTGGGATGAGGATGATGAGGTTGTAGAGTCTGTGGTAATCCTGGAAGATTCCACCTACAGGGTTTTGGGAGACTGCACCTTGGCAGACTTTTTCGATGAGATCGAATATGATGATTTTGATAGAGAAGAGATAGGTTCCAAAACCATGGCAGCACAGGCTATGGAACAGATTAATTCCATGCCCAGGGAGGGATTAACCTTTGCCTTTGAGCGTTTTATAGGAACAATTACTACCGTAGAAAAGAACCGTATTTTGGCTGTAGTGGTCAAGGGCCCTTTCGATGAGGAGAAGGCAGAGGAGGCAGACAAATGATTTACGCAATAATTGCTTTGCTCATAGTTCTCTCAGCGTTTTTCTCCAGCACGGAGATCGCATTTACCTCTGCCAGCAAGTTGCGACTGGAAAAGGCAGTGGAGGACGGCAAAAGGGGAGCTTCTCTGGCATACTGGATATACAACAAATATGACAGGGCTATAACTACCATTTTGTTAGGCAATAATCTCATAAATGTAGCAGCATCTGCTTTGGCAACCGTTGCATTTATGCAGATTCTTTCAGATGATAACTTGGCATCTGTTGTATCTACTGTTGTAATGACCATTGTGGTCCTGATTTTTGGCGAGAGCATTCCTAAGATGATTGCCAAAAAGATACCGGCGCATCTGGCACGATTTGCGGCCTTGCCTCTTAGAATACTGATGTTTATCACATTGCCCCTTGTCTGGCCGGTAATGGCTCTGGCCAGGGCAGTAACCTCCGGCACTAAGGGCGCTCAAGAGGATTCAGGTGTAACTGAGGAGGAGCTGGCATCAATTATAGAAACCGTTGAGGACGAGGGTGTTATCGACGAGGAGCAGGGAGAGCTGCTACAAAACGCCCTGGAGTTTGATGACACCACAGCCCAGGAGATTATGACTCCTCGTGTGGACATGGTTGCCATAGATTGCGAGGACAGTGTGGACGAAATCCTGGCTCTCTGCGATGAAAACGGATTTACCCGTATGCCTGTATATCAGGACAGCATTGATAACATAATTGGCATTCTCCACGTAAATCACTTGTACAAGGCCATTGCCGATAACAGGGATCTGGATATTAAGGACATACTGTTAGATACATGTTATGTGTATAAGACCATGACTTTACCCGCTATTATGTCCACCCTCAAAAAGCATAAGACACACATGGCAATCGTCACAGATGACTTTGGAGGTACCATGGGAGTCCTGACTATGGAGGATGTTCTGGAGGAGCTGGTTGGCGACATATGGGATGAAACAGACGAGGTGGAGGAGGACTTTACCAATTTGTCCCAGGATGTTTTTGATGTTAGCGGAGATATGAATATCGATGACTTTATCGAAGTAATGGAGATGCCCCACAACCTGGTGGACACGGATGCTACTACTGTTGGAGGATGGGTACTGGAGATGTTTAACGGATTCCCGGAAAAGGGTGAGTTCTTTGAGTTCCAGGGACTGACAGTTACGGTTGAAGAGATTGACAACAGACGAATCGAGAGGATTCGCGTTCAGAGAATGCAGGAAAAGGACGAGGAATAGACGTTATATAATAATTAAGAAAGATCAGGACATTCCTGGTCTTTTTGTTTTACGAAATGATGTTTTACTGATACAATAAAAATGATTTTTATGATAACTAATGTATGGGAGGAAGCCATGCGTATATTGATAGCAGAAGACGAGAGAGACCTTAACGAGATAATGCGCAAGAAGCTCAAGTCCGACGGATATGTTGTGGATAGCGTACATGACGGAGTGGAGGCTCTCAACTATATAGAGTCTGCAGAGTACGATGCCATTATGTTGGATATTATGATGCCCAGGATGAGCGGCCTCGAGGTGCTCAGGACCATTCGTAGCAGAGGCATTAACACTCCGGTGTTGTTGTTGACTGCTCTGGACGCAGTATCTGACAAGGTTATAGGATTGGATGCCGGAGCTAATGATTATATCGTCAAGCCCTTCTCCTTTGATGAGATTTATGCCCGCTTGCGTGCAGTAACTCGCAAATTGGATGGCGCACCTAATAACATTTATACCATTGCAGACTTGTCTGTAGATATCGGATCGCGCACGGTTAAGCGCGGAGACGAGACAATCCACCTTTCGGCTAAGGAGTTCTCATTGTTGGAATATCTCATTCGCCATAAGAACAAAGTGGTCAGCCACGAGATGATAGAGAATAACCTCTGGAATTTTGATTACGATGGAGGATCCAACGCCACCAGCGTTTATATCAGATATTTGCGCAAAAAGATAGATGACAATTTTGAGCCGAAGCTTATTCATACAGTCAGAGGATTGGGCTATATTTTGAAGGTAGATTAACATGTCAGTTAAGTTGAAAATTACATTGTGGTACACATCTCTGATGATACTGCTGGTATATCTGGTGCTGTTTTTTATGTATTCGGTAATAGGCCTATTCGCCGAACAGAATATGGCCACCCGGTTGGAGAATTTTACCATCCAAAATTCCAAGGAGGTTAAGTATAGCGTCACGTTTAACCATGCGCAGGGCACTATAGATGCTGAGCTGGACATAGATAATTTTGTTTATCGCAGGTCCGACATGACGGCCTTTATTTTTACTTCGGGAGGCATGCTGCTTAAGGGTAGCAATGATATCCATTTCGAGAATATCGAATTTAGTGACGACGAGATAAAGTATGCCACTGTAGATGGTCAAAAGTACATTGTATATGACGTCAAGGACATTACAGATTCCCGAAAGCCAGGTGACTATGTATGGATCAGAGGCGTTTGTAAGGTGGACCGGGAACTATATTCTGGCACCATGGGAACAATCGCAAATACTGCTACAAAAATACTACCTATTGTTGTTCTGGTGGCAGGTGTTTTTGGCTACATGATGGCATCCTTGATGCTACGACCCATAAAACGCATCTCAGTTGCTGCAGAGAGTATTAGTGATGGAGATGATCTAAGTCGCAGGATTAACATCGGCAGGGGTAAAGACGAGGTTCACAAACTGGCCAACACCTTTGACAAGATGATTGGACGACTGGAGAATTCATTTGAGGCGGAGAAGACCTTTACATCCGACGCATCTCACGAGCTAAGAACTCCCACGGGAGTTATCCTTGCACAGTGCGAATATTCCCTGGAGGCAGAGCAGACCCCAGAGGAATACAGGGAGGCTTTAACACTAATCCAGCGTCAGGCCAGAAATATGTCCCAACTGATATCTCAGCTCCTTGCATTTACAAGAATGGAGATGCACACCGAAAAAATATCCAAGGAGACATTTAATCTGAGCGAGCTTTTGTCTGACGTCTGTCTGGATATGCAGGCTCTCATCCAGAAAAACATCTCTTTGGAGTGCGACCCAGGGAAAAATTTGGAGATGGAAGGGGATCCTTTGCTGGTTTGCAGGATAATAACCAACTTGGTATCTAACGCATTTAAATATGGCTTGGAGAATGGCCATGTGTGGGTAAGAGCATATGAGGATGCCAAGTATTGTTATATCAGCGTTAAGGATGATGGTATAGGTGTTGACCCTGAGGACTTGGAAAAGTTGTTTGGACGATTTTATAGGGCCGACAAGTCTCGCAGCATGGAGAGGGGCTATGGACTAGGGCTCTCGCTGGCATTGCAGGCAGCCCAATGCCATGGAGGCGATATTGTGGTAGACAGCACACCGGGGCAAGGTTCGGAATTTGTCGTAAAATTGCTAAAAAAGTCATAGCCTTTTAAAATTATTTTAATCTTTCTTAGGTATACTCTTGTATGTAATTAAGCATAGATTTGTATGTCATGTACTTCTTTGCATTGTTACACACACAAACAGCTAGGGCATCGGTACTTCCGGTGCCTTTTGCCTTGCAATCAAACAGAATATGTTAGCAATGGCGACGTATAAAAGAACACAAAAAGACGACCATGGTCTCAAAACAGAACCATGGTCGTTTTGGTGGAGATGGTGGGAGTCGAACCCATTACCTCTTGAATGCCATTCAAGCGCTCTACCAGTTGAGCTACACCCCCAAGGCTCATTTATTATAACATTAGATTTAGCCTTGTCAAGGCGCTAATTTAAGGATAAACTTAGCAATATATATGCTGCAATAAGTAGGGGGATTACATGTCAATTAGGCTAGATACAATACTCTTTGACCTGGATGGCACACTCCTTCCTATGGAGACAGATAGGTTTATCGATCTGTACTATGATGGCATGGCCATTGCAGCACAACCTTTTGGCCTTAGCAGGCAGTACCTGTATGACGTGGTCGAGGAGGCCTTTGTGGCTATGCTTCACAATCCTGGACAGATGACTAACCACGATTTGTTTTACAGCCACCTCAGAGCCAACGCTGGTGACAATTATAAATTGGTTTGCCAGATATTTGACCGATTTTCGGATGTGGAGTTTGACAAGGTCAGAGAGTGTACTATGATTAATCCCATGTGTCCCCGGTGGATCAGAGATCTGAGGGCCAAGGGGTACAGGATTGTATTGGCCACTAATCCTTTGTTTCCCGCTCGCTGCACCCAGCGCAGGATAAGGTGGGCTAATATGGACCCACAGGATTTTCAGTTGGTCACCAGCTACGAGAACCATTTTTATTCCAAGCCGTCTAAGGAGTATTACATGGAGATCATGGAGCAGTGTGGTCTAGTCCCGGAGCAGTGTCTCATGGTAGGCAATGACGTCAAGGAGGACATGGTGGCCAGAGAGTTGGGTATGCAGGTTTATTTGCTTAAGAACAACCTGGTCAATTCTCATAATCTGGATTATTCCGCATATCCTCAGGGGTACTATGAGGATTTTACGGCGTTGATAGATGGATTGCCATCACTGCTTTGATTTATTTGTTATTCACAGGGATGTAACAAAGTTCCTGTACAATATATTATTAACGATTTCTTTGTTTTGTTGGAGGAAAAGGCATTGATTGAGGTAAAAAATTTAACCAAATACTATGGCCCTCACAAGGCTGTTGATGATCTGAGCTTTACCGTTGAGCGCGGTCAGATATATGGATTCCTGGGACCCAATGGCGCGGGCAAGTCCACTACTATGAATATTTTGACAGGCTGTCTGGCTGCTACAGAGGGGTCTGTATTGATTGGAGGATATGACATTTTCCAGAACCCAATTGAGGCTAAGAGGCTCATCGGATACCTGCCTGAGTTGCCCCCACTGTACCCGGATATGACCCCCAGGGAGTATCTCATGTTCGTTGGAGAGGCTAAGGGTTTGTCAGGAGCAGAACTGAAAAAGCAGGTTAAAGAGGTGTGCGAGCGCACCAGCATTTCCGATGTTGCAAATCGCCTTATTCGCCACTTATCCAAGGGATATAAGCAGAGAGTAGGTATTGCACAGGCCATTTTGGGTAACCCGGAGATAATCATCCTGGACGAACCCTCTGTCGGTCTGGATCCCACTCAGATTATCGAGATTCGCGATTTGATTAAGGACTTGGCCAAGGACCGCACTGTTATTCTCAGCACACATATCATGCAGGAGGTTACTGCTATTTGTAATCAGGTGCTGATTATCAATAAGGGCAAGCTGCTGGCTAACGATACACCCGAGAATCTGTCAGATATTCTGCAGGATAGAACTGTATTTGACATTGTAGCAAAGGGAGACTCCGTCAAGATTATTAGTGCCATTAACGGAGTTGACGGAGTTATCAACGCATCCGTCCAGAATGTGGATGGCGACAGCGTATCTGTTGTTGTGGAGTGCTCCAAGGAGACGGATCCAGAGGAGCGGATCTTCTATGCATTGAGCGATGCCAGATGCCCCATCGTCAAGATGGAAAAGAGGGAGATGACATTGGAGCAGGTATTCATCAGTATTACCAGCAAAAATATCGACACAGTTACAGATAGCCATAAGGAGGAGCAATAGTCCATGGGTGCAGTATTTAAGAGAGAATTCAAATCATATTTCACCAGCCTTATAGGTGCGATTTATGCAGCTGTTTTTCTGGTGGTTATTGGACTTTATACAGCCGTTTACATGTTCGATTACGCATACCCTAACTTTGAGTATGTTATCGGGGGCGTTCTGTTTATCATGATCATTTTAGTTCCACTTTTGACCATGAGGACAATTGCCGAGGACCGCAAGCTAAAGACAGATCAGTTGCTGATGTCGCTGCCTCTTACATCAACCAAGGTTGTATTGGGTAAATATTTTGCGCTGTTGACGTTCTACATGATTCCTTGCGCGATTATTTCCACTTATCCACTTATTGCCACACTTTATGGTGAGATTTTCTGGGGCACCACATATGCAACCATCCTAGCCTTTGTTTTGCTCAGTGCAGCACTGTTGGCCATCGGTATGTTCATATCCTCGCTGACGGAAAACCAGATTATAGCAGCAATTATCTCCGTTCTGGTGGTGTTGTTCGCATATCTGGGAGATGATGTGGCCAGCTTGATTTCATCTGAGGCTACAGTTTCGTATATTTGTTTTGCAGTTTTGGCTCTGCTGCTGGCAGTTTTGGTCTACGTCATGATGAAAAACTTCCTGATTCCTGCCATTATTGCCTTTGCAATTGTGGTTGGTCTGACGGTCGTCTACCTTGTACAGCCCACATTGCTGGCCGGAACATTCCCTTCAATGATGAATTGGTTCTCACTGTTTGGCAGAATGGACTACTTCATATACGGCATTTTTGACATTCAGTCAATAGTTTACTACCTCTCTGTTACATCGCTGTTTGTAGTGCTTACAATACAGGCAGTGGACAAGAAGAGATGGTCTTAATGGGGAGGGCGTATCGATGAGCAATAAAAAGACAAGCAAGCATCTTGTTAGAAATGCAGGTTACTCCCTGACTATATCAGCGATTGTTCTGGTCGTAGTTATATTGGTCAACGTATTGGTTTCTGCAATCCCATTGCAATATACCAGATTCGATATGACCAAGACTGGCCTCTATACAGCCACGTCACCGGAGACTGAGGAGTGCCTGGCCCAGTTGGATCAGGACATTATACTGTACTATTTGTGTGAGAGCGGCGCAGAGGACCTGACAGTCAAGACCTTTGTTGAAAAGTATGCAACTCTTAGCGATCACGTAACATTTAAGGTAATCGACCCCGTAGTTTATCCCAATTTTGCAGCGGAGTACGAGGTTGAGAATGCAGTCTCCAATACCCTTGTTGTGGTTAACGAGAATATGACTGACGATGCAGGCAATCCTCTATCCTATGTTGTACAGGGCGGCCTTGCAACCTCTGTGACAGAGCAGCAGGCCCAGGAGAACGTGCTCAGCGAGTTTTATGGCTGGAAGGTTGATGTTAATGCATATTACAGCACAGGAGCCACAGTTTATTACCCTGCTACGTTTATAGGCGAGCAGCAGATGGCCAAGGCTATTAACTACGTTACCAACACAGAATGGCCTAAAGTCTATATGTTGTCAGGACATGGAGAGGGAGATTTGAGCAGATACTATGACCTGATTTCCAACGATATAATAAAGTTTGAGAACCTGATGCTGGGCGATCCCATTCCAGAGGATTGCAGGATGATTATTGTATTCCAGCCCATCTTTGACCTGACAGAGCAGGAGTATGATCAGCTGTCAAAGTATCTCAACGATGGCGGAGACATTATGTTCCTGATGTCTCATTCCGACAAGTCAGATCTGGCCAACTTTAGCAAATTGTTTGAGTCCTACGGATTTGAGATAGATTATGACCACTACGTACTGGAATCATCTCCATCCAGGCAGCTATATAGCGATTATCCCTATATTTTCGCACCTCTGCTGACGGACAGCATTGCTTTTGAGAGCATTGAGAAGATGAACATCTACGTTGTTAATTATTATGCAATGCCCATAAACGAGCTGGCCAGCCACAGGAGCTCTATTACATTTAATAAGCTGTGCTATACACAGACAGGATATTTGTCCACATGGACTGACGAAATGCCGGACAGCACCAAGACATATCCCTTTGTAACCGGAGCCCATGTTGTAGAGGCTTATGAGGATATAGAGACAAACATATACCTGTTCACAGGACTCTTTGCAGACAAGGTATACAACTATGCCGTATTATCTGACATTCTCAAGGAGACTTGTGATGTAGTCCTCACTGTGGAGATTGAAAGCATTGACCTGTCCTATGATCAGCTCAATTTGCTGGAGTCTGAGGCATCTCTGTGGTCAACCATCGTTCAGATAGTTATTCCATCTGTTGTGCTGGTTGCAGGAGTTGTTATGTTCATAATCAGGAGAAGAAAATAATGAAGAAACCATATGTAATCGTCGCCCTGGTGGCAGTGATAGCCCTCTTAGTTGGTGGTATATTTTTGTTCAAGGGCCTTGGGGAGCAGGATGTAACTGAGACAACAGGCGGATCTGATGAGGAAATCGTCCTTGTTTCCAAAAAGACCTCAGAGGTGGACTATTTCCAATATGTTTACGATGGGGAGACAATCACCATCAAAAAGGATGGAGATAAGTTCTATGCCGAGGAGGAACCAGGTTTTCCCCTGGAGCAAAATGCCATTGCATACATGTTGATATACGCCACAAATGTATCCTCATTCAAGCAGGTTAACACATCAGGCATAGAGGATATTGACAAAGAATTTGGGTTTGACAACAGTTTGGTGGATATCAAAATTTATATGACTGATGGAACGGTTATCACTGAGACCTTTGGATCATATAACAGCTACACCAAAAACTACTTCTTTAAAACCTCAAATAAGGATGGGGTCTATCTGGTAGATGAGACTATGCTCAACTACTTTAAGATGCATCTGAATCAGCTGGCAGAGATGCCCAAGGATTGGTCAGAGTTCGACCTCTATACTACATTGCAGTTCGCAGTAACATCTAAGGACAATGTGTATGAATTCACATCCTATGGACAGGGCAACCCCAATTACTACGACAGCTCCTCCAACAATTATGCATGGTTCCTGGGTTTCCCATATAAGAATGAGAGAGCATGCAGCACATCTCCTGTGCAGAACCTGCTCAAGAACATTCTGGACTTAAAACCCGACGTGGCTGTGGATTTTTCCATTACAGATCAGGAGTGGGCAGAATATGGTTTGGATGAACCCAAGGCTAACGTCTTTGTGTATTATTGCATAGAGGATGAGAAGACTCAGGACGTCACCACAGATAGCACTAAGGATGTTAAGACTTATTCGTATTACGAGTACACCTTAAATATTGGATATCCTGCCGGACAGTATACCTATGTTACATTGACCATAAACAAGGTTGACCCTGAGACAGGTGCCAAGACCGATTATGTCAAGGGCGAGGTGGTATATGGCATTCTGACAGAGACATTAGACAAGATTCTGAACTTTGACATTACATCTGCGCTTGCCATGGATATGTGTAAGATGGATATTGCTACCGTAACTAAAGTAGAGGTGCTCTATGCAGATGGCACCACTGTCACATCAGTTTTTGACAAGGACAATCTGACAGAACAGCAGAAACTTCTGTTCACTACCCTTAATGGTATTGTTGCAGATGATAGAACAACCATCTCTGTAACAGATACGGAGCCGGACATTACTATTAAGTTCTATCGCAATACAGAGGCATTTTCAGAAATGACAATGACCCTTACAGAATATGGCACTCAGTATTACAGAATGTCCTTTGCAGGCGAGAATGAATTGTTGATAAACAAGAGGCAAATTGAGTCTCTCAGCAAGATAATTCAAGGCCTTGGATAATAGAATATTCCGTTGACAATCCCGCCTCTCCACCTTATAATGTGGAAGTCGCGAAAGCGAGGACCATTAGCTCAGTTGGTCAGAGCACTCGGCTCATAACCGATTGGTCCCGGGTTCAAGTCCCTGATGGTCCACCATGGAGCCTGTTGCATTGCATCGGGCTCTTTTTGTTTTTGGAGGAAAAGTGCTACACGTTACACCCAGAATGATTAATCTAGCCCAGGCTGGCGGGCAACACCGGTTTGCAGCAGACATCGGCACTGACCATGGCTACTTGGCCATGCATTTGATTCAGTCAGGCAGGGCAAAATATGTGTATGCCATAGATAATAAAGAGGGCCCAGCAGCTAAGGCCAGGAGAAATATTGCTCAGGAGGGCATGGAGCAGCACATTCGGTGCGTTGTTGCAGATGGCTTTGATGGACTCAGGGGACTATCTCCAGATGAGATGCCAGGCTGTGTATTCATTGCAGGCATCGGAGGCATGGTTACTGCAGATATTCTCTCCAGAGGCATGGATATTGTGGGCCAGGTGGAAAGACTGGTGCTGCAGCCAGCCAATAGAGAGGATGCGCTGAGACAGTTCCTGTATTCCAGTGGCCTGAAGATACTTGAAGAACACGTAATCGAGGATGCTGGCAGGTATTTTGTGGTGTTTGTGGTGGATCCCAAGCAGAGGTCACAGTATCAGATGAGCCAGATTGACATACTATATGGTGAGTTCATTCCTAAGGCTCAGGACGAAATTACTCTAAGGTACCTGTTGCGCAAACTGCACTTTATAAGGGAGGCATTAGCTCAACTGGAGGAGAGCAGGGGACAGGATGATATTAAGGAGTCCATGGGTGCTCACAAACAGTGGCTGGAGGAACATCTGGCGAGGCTTGGCCAACTGGACTGAGATTAAAAAAAAGAGTATAATCCCAAGGTGGCTTTGCCATTACAACTGAATAGAACCGAGTAAGCCGGACAGTCGCGGTGGAGAATCGAAAGGTTCCCAACGAGGAAAGTCCGGGCTCCGTAGGGCAAGGGTGCCGGCGAAATACCGGTGGAGGCGACTCTAAGGAAAGTGCAACAGAAAAAAACCGCCTGGCTATTGTCAGGTAAGGGTGGAAAGGTGAGGTAAGAGCTCACCGGCGATATGGTAACATACCGAACCGTGTAAACCCCATTCGGAGAAACACCGTGGAGGAACAATAGGGCTGCCCGTCCGTTCCGGGGAGGTGGATTGAGCCTGTCAGAGATTTCAGGCCTAGATAGATGACTGTCAAATACAGAACCCGGCTTATTGACTTACTCGGTTTTATATATTTGCGATAATCGTATTTACGCTTTTATGTTATATACGTAATCAGTGTTGACTTAACGTTTTGCGATGCTAAAATATTCCTTATCCATTAATTTTGTATTTTTTTGTCGGAGGATTAATGAAGCTGGTATTTGCTATCGTTAACACAGATGAAGAGGATTCCATTATCGATACTCTGGTTAACAACAATTTCAGGACAACTAAGCTTAAGACTTCCGGTGGATTTCTCAGAGAAGAGAACACCACCCTTATGTGCGCCTTGGAGGATCATAGGGTAGATACCTTTGTGTCATGTATGAAGGACAAATGTCACTGCCGTACTAAACTGGTTTACATGGGTGCCGACAAGCCTGAGGACCAGGTGAAGGACGAGGAGAAGACACTCGTAGACATCGGCGGAGCCACAATCCTGGTGCTCAATGTTGAGCGTTATCTTAAGATGTAGGTTTGATATGAAACTTATCGTTACAGTTATTAACAAAGAGGATACCAAGACCATCATGGATGAGATGACGGCCATGGGACATCCCGTTACCCAGACCGATTCATATGGCGGCTTTCTTATGGGAGAGAACTCCACTCTTTTTGCTGCCGTTGAGGACAACAGGGTAGACGATGTGCTGGAGCTTATTGGCAGACATTGCCACGAGGCTAGGACAGTTCGCCGCGAGGGAAACCCAAACATGCCTATTGTTGTAGGCAGCGCAGTGGTGTTTGTTACAGACATTGAGATTTTTACACAGATTTAACGCCTTATTTCCAGTATGTCATTGACATGTGGAGAATAAATAGTTTATAATGCAACACGTTCGTGCTCGTAGGGGAGTAGCGCAATTGGTAGAGTAGCGGTCCCCAAAACCGTCGGCTGCAGGTGCGAGTCCTGCCCCCCCTGCCAAGAAAAACGACAAGTTTCGACAGAAACTTCTCGTTTTTCAATGATATCCGTTCTTCCGAGAACGGATGATATATCTTCGATATGATATCCACCTTCGGTGGGCGATATATGCCTGCGGCATATGAAGGAACGGATATAATATCATGCTTGCGAAGCAAGTATATCACACGGCAACGCCGTATATCATATCGCGCAAGCGATATATCATTATTTATGCAAGAGTTCGAATTCATACGCAAAAGTGCCGAAAATATCTTTTTCTATGTTAGTTCAGTTAAGATAAAGTGAAGAGTGAAGAGTGGGGCTTCGTTAGTTCTTAGCTGAACACAACTTTGCTCTTTTCGCATGCAAATCTAGGTGATATACTGTTCCCATAAAATAGATGGAGGTATCTATGAGTAATAGACGTAAATATATTGCAGAGGCTTTGGGCACCATGGTTTTGGTGATTCTGGGCTGTGGCACAGCTATGACAGTTGGTTGTTCACACACATTTGGTGGAGGATACGTGCTTACAGCATTGGCTTTTGGCCTGGCAGTTGTTGCCATGGCATACACCATCGGCAATATTTCTGGATGCCATATTAATCCCGCAATTTCTTTTGCGAGCTATCTGTGTGGCAATATTAGTCTTAAGGATTTTGCAATGTACACAATTTCTCAGATTGTCGGTGCTTTTGCCGGCACAGGAGTTTTGGCCTTGGTGTTTTCATTGGGCGGCAAGACTGATTTGACTGGTAAGGTTGCAGCTACAGGAGCACAGGGAGACTATATGGGCTTTGGAGCCAATGGACTTGCAGGTGTAGGAGGCAGTTCCATTGCAGGTCTGGTGGTGGAGATTGTTCTCACATTCATCTTCGTCCTGTTGGTTCTCACAGTATCTTCTCGCAAGGCGAACGCTGCAGTGTCCGGACTGGTTGCAGGCCTAGGCCTCACCGTTGTTCATATCTTGGGCATTGGTCTTACAGGCACCTCTGTTAACCCAGCCAGATCTATTGGACCCGCAGTAATTGCAGCAATTACAGGCCATCCAGACGCACTGCCTAGCCTGTGGGTGTTTGTAGTAGGTCCTATGCTGGGCGCTGTCTTGGCGGCATTTGCCTTTAGATTGCTCATCTCAGCCAAAACCCCCAAAGAAATTGTATACGACGATAATTACGACGAGTAGTTAATCTTAAGATTAGACCTGTTCCTGATGGAGCAGGTCTTTTTTGCTGCAAAAGAAAACAAAACCCTAAGAGCTTTCGTCATATTTTAAAGAATTAAAGATTGGACAAACACCCTTTGTATTAGAATGTAATCTGGAGTATAATACTTAGATAGATTTATTATGGAGGCAGCTACAGTGGATTACGCCGTTGGTTATAATGTAGGTAAGCGACGCACCCTCAATGAGGACTTTTTTGGCGTATACAAGGCTAACAACTTGGAGGCCTTTGTAGTAGCCGATGGCATGGGCGGTCACAACGCAGGCGATGTTGCCAGCAAGATTGCCGTCAGATTAGCTATGGAGATAATGGAGGATTGGGAGGTCAAGCGATCCAACCCCAGCTCCCAGCAGACCATGGCCCTGATATCTAAGATGGTCCGAGACATTAACATGGGTGTATTTACATACTCAGTCGTTAACCCAGCCTGCTCAGGAATGGGTACAACCTTTGTTGCCGTTTTGCACATTGGCCATAAGGTTTTTGCAACCTGGGTGGGAGACAGCAGGGTATATGGCATCAAGGGGACTAAGTTAGAACAGATTTCTAAGGACGATTCGTACGTGCAGATGTTGATTGACCTAGGTCAGATTTCCCCAGAGGAGGCACGCCAGCACCCAAAGAAGAACGCCATCACCAAGGCCATTGGCACAGAGAGTTCTATCATGGCTTCGGTTGTGGAGGTTACGGAGAATTATGATGGGTTCCTGATTTGCAGCGATGGTTTGACGAATATGCTGACAGAGGAGCGAATAGAGTCCAAACTTAGTCAGGGTGGATTCGAGAATGAGGAATTTAACCTTAAGGTTATATGTGATGCTCTGGTCAAGGATGCCAACAAAAGTGGCGGACTGGATAACATCAGCTTAATACTTATAAGAGGTAAGAGATAATGATAGGACAGTTAATCGCAGACAGATACCTGTTGGAGGAGCCGCTGGGAGTAGGCGGTATGGCCCAGGTGTTCAAGGGCAACGATGTTTTGCTCAATAGAACTGTTACGGTTAAGATTTTAAAGCAGGAGTTCAGCGGAGATGACGAGTTTATCGGCAACTTTAACCACGAGGCAAAGTCCGCCGCTAGCCTTAACCATCCCAACGTAGTTTCGGTATATGATGTAGGTGAGGAAAACGGCCTGCATTATATCGTTATGGAGTACATTGATGGTATTGACGTTCAGGAACTCATTGACAAGAATGGTCCCATTGCATGGCAGTATGCAGTGGATATTTTCCTGCAGGTGGGTCTTGCAATCGAGAACGCCCATCAGCACAACCTTATTCACAGGGATATTAAGCCTAAGAATGTTCTGCTGACAAGAGAAGGTAAGATTAAGGTTACAGACTTTGGCATTGCCATTGCCATGAATTCTTCCACCATTAACCTGAGCACTACAAATATGGGCTCGGTACATTATTTCTCTCCTGAGCAGGCTCAGGGCAGACCGGTAGACGAACGCTCCGATATCTATTCTATGGGTATTTCTATGTATGAGACACTTACTGGACAGCTCCCGTTTGACGGAGATAACCCAGTATCCATTGCCCTCATGCATATTAAGGAGACTCCCACAGCCCCTATCGAGCTTAATGATCAGATTCCACAGGGCCTTAATGACATTGTAATGAAATGTATCGAGAAGAACCCCAAGAACCGCTATCAGTCAGTTGGCGAGTTGTTGGACGATACCCGCGCCATAATGGATGACCCTGCATATGACATCGCATTCATTCCCACATCAGTAGGGGTTGATGCAGAGGAGCACCCTAAGGCTCAGGCCAAGGTTGAGAAGAATAAGGACGAGGATGACGATAGTCGCATAAACAATAGGTCAACCTTTATTGGCAACTTAACCAAGATTTTGATCGCTGTAACCATCCTGCTTGGATTGGGAGCGGGTGTTTATTACATGGTGACGGGCGTTATTCTGCCCCTCATAACCACATCCCCTAAGGAGGTGTATGTGGTGCAGAACCTGGTGGGCAAGAACTATGCAGAGGTCGTGGACGAACTTAGCGATATTGGCGTTTTCACAGAGCCAACCTACGAATATAGCACCCAGGTGGCAGAGGGATTCATCATCCGCCAGGAGACACCTGTGGGAGAGGAGATCACCCGTAACAGCAACCTGGTCAGGGTTAAGCTGGTAGTCAGTCTGGGACCGCAATACGTGAAGATCCCTGACAACCTGATTAACAAGGACAAGAGAGAGGTAGAGAATATCTTAAATGGCTTGGGATTACAGGTGGTATTTGACGAGGCCTTCTCGTCCACTGTTGCCATAGGATACGTGGCAGAGACATATCCCCTGATGGGATCCAATGCTATCTATGGTTCTACCGTTACAATCTACGTCAGCAAGGGCCCGGCTACAGACAAGGTAGTTGTGCCAGATCTCACTGGATATAGCCAGAGAGCTGCATACACCGAGCTGATTAAGGCAGGCCTTAAGGTTGGTTCAGTAGGACCTGATATGAGCGATTATGTGGACTATACTGCGGTTGTAGATTACACAAC
>JAZNEA010000051.1:0-37906 GCA_045588325.1 Clostridia bacterium | reverse complement strand
TGTAATCCGCACAAATAAGCGGTTATTGACCTCATCTTGCATCTATGATACAATAAAACCAGACAAGAGCTCATGTCGATTATCAAATTTACAGGAGGAAATCCTATGGAACTGAATTTCGGTGAAAAAATCAAACAACTCCGCAAAAGCCGTGATCTGACGCAGGAAGCACTGGCGGATGCACTGGGAATCTCCGCGCAGTCTGTTTCCAAATGGGAGTGTGCTTACGGGTATCCCGATATTACTCAGCTTCCGGCGATTGCCAATTTTTTCGGCGTGACAATTGATGAACTGCTGAATAATGATAAAGATGGCAGGGAGGAAGCTATGAAACGCTTTGAACAGCTTCTGCAGGAATATGGACATGGATCTGGTATAAAGGACATGTTTATCATGTCATGATTTATCAGGTAGATAAAACCTATGTTGAGGACGATCAACCGCTTTCAGATTATATATACAAAAAGGCAGGAAGAGAAACATATGGAGAAGCCCTAATTGGAGATAATGTTGTTTATTATGCGGATTACAACAACATATGTGGCGGCCTGTCGTATATTGACGAAAATTACTACTACTATATCCGCCCTGACCTAAAGACAGTACCAGTTGACGAACTAAATGAATTACTTAGCTTGATTGAGTTTGAAAGGGTAGAAATTGGTAGCATAGATTATGCAGACTATAACATAGAAGAATATACCGTGGGGATACTAGGGCATTCGGATAGTTTCCCAGCATCAGTAGATTATGGAATCATAACAGAGCTGTACAGCGAAAATGCATTTGAGCATATAAGTCCAGCATCTGAAAGAGTAGTAATAATAGGACAGAATGAAATAAGAGGTGGTTATATTAAAACATATAATCGTTTTCCTAGTTATTACCCGCTTTATAAGTATTCGTCATATGATGGTAAATACGGATTTTCAGTAGACGAAAAAGGAAGAGTCTCATCCTACATAAATTATGGGATCATAGAGAATACAGATGAGACACTGAGCGATAATGAATATATCACCATAGCAAAAAATTTTGTAAAAGGTGTGTATGGAAGGGTTCCCGATTGGGAGTTGTTTGAAGTAAGCATTGAAAAAGACAAAGAAATAAAAGGATACTACTCGATATCTTTTGAAAAATACCTTTATGGTATAAAAACATCTGAGTATATTTATGTACAAGTTGCATATTCAGGGGAAATAAGCATGTATTCTGCCGACATGTTTGGAAGAATTCCTGCGAATATAGATATATCGGTATTCGAGCCCCAAACCGTAAAAGCGGCTGTGTATAAAAGATTAGATGATATATATGGCGGGATGAGCCAGGAAGCCAGAGATAAATACAAAACAAGGTATTACTTGTCTGACCCGATATTATCTGTATTAGCAGATGGCACTCCTTGTTATATCTATGATGTTAATGTAAAGTTCATATCTGTTGATAATCAAGAAAGCCATACAGACATTGTTCGAGTTGTTGTAACGCCAACTGAGTGAAAAAGAAGTAAACTGTAAAGCTTTAGGACAACTTAAATTTCTAACAAAAAGAAAGGGGGATACCTATGAAAAAACTAATAATTACTGTTATGGTTGTGGTTTTAGTAGTTGTTGTCAGCATTGCATTTTTGATTAAGGATGATGCTCCAGAACCATATGACTTGTTAACTTCAAAGACTCCGTATGATGAATCGGATTTGGAGTATCACGGGGAGACCTCCAAGACAAACGATGGAATAATAATTGAGGTAGCAATCGATAGAGTTCCAACATCTCAGCCGCTTTATATCGAGGATTTGATTAACGAAAGCTCGTACGTTGTTAAGGGCAAAATCGTCTCTATAGACTATGAGTTCAGGAACAAATTTGACTATAAAAAATACAACAGATTAGCTTTTGGAGATGAGAAAAAGGATCTGCTTCAATGGATGATATATACTGTCTATACAGTGGAGGTAGAGGATTCCCTTAGAGGGGATACAAAGAAAACAGTTACTGTGGTTAGGGAAGGCAATACAGGAGATTTTCAGTTTGACAAGCAGAAAGCAGCAGCAGAGAGGTGTGGCTTTGCAAAGATCCATGGAGGAACATTTATCCTGTCGGAAAGGTTTATCAAGGTAGATGTGGGAGAAGAGTGCACGTTCTTGATAAAAGAAAAGTTGGATGATGGTGCATATTTGCTTGCATATAAGGGTGTATTTCCTGTGGACTCTAACAATGGCATCAATGTGGATTCGCTGCTAAATGTGGAATAGCAATAGAAGCTTATGAGGACTATCCCCCAGGTGATCAAGAGTTACAATAAAGAGTGATATGTGTTTAGATACCATTTGCGTTATATCTGTTGCATGATAAATGTTTCAAAGCGGTTAATCTAATAGTCCTAAGAGAGGGTGTCTGGCGACAGGCACCCTTTTATGTGTTGCGGACGCGTTTGGCTCCTCAACCTGGGGAAGGGGATTTTAATATACGCGATAATTATTTTATGTAAAACATAAAATAATTGTTAACAAGGTAGGGTTTGTGTGCTATACTATATATGTGCTAGGGCTTTTGTCGAATATCCTATTCTTTATAAAGGAGTACAGTTATGCTGAACGAAAATAAATACACGGCAGTGGTTATTTGTTTGCGGATATCGTTGATTTTGATTTGTTTGATCGGACTTGTGATTTGTGCTTTTGTATATCCATTTCAAGTATCGATAACCGCGATCGGTGTGCCTACAGATCCTGTTGAGCCTACCGTAGCTGAGCTCGTTGCTTTTTGGGTACAACTTCTTTTTTATTGGCTTGCATCAATTCCATGTTTTATAACACTACTCATAGGATGGGGCATTTCAAGCGAAATAAAGAGAGGGCTCCTGTTTTCAATGAAGATTGCAAGGAAGCTAAACACCAGCGCATTGATCCTATTTGTGGACTGCTTGATTTATCTTGTAGCACAATTCGTTTTCACTATGCTTGGCTGGAATCCATTTGTCCCAATCTTGTTGACTATCGGATTAATTGGTTTGATTCTCAGCTTTGCATTATATTTTGCAGCTCGTTATGTTGGAGAGGCAGCAAAAATCAAGGCAGAAAATGAGGAATACATATGATTATCGTAAACATCGACGTGATGCTGGCAAAACGCAAAATGAGTGTGACAGAACTGTCCGAAAAGGTAGGCATCTCCTTGACAAACATTTCCTTGCTCAAAAACGGTAAAGTCAAGGGTATGAAGTTTGAGACACTTGACAAAATCTGCGATGTGCTGGAATGCCAGCCTGGAGATATTCTTGGAAAGGAGTAATTATCGTATATGGGAGACGGTATTAGCATCGAATTAAAAATACTTGCTGGTATAGCTATTATAATAGCTGTAGTTGTTGCTGTTGTGATGCTTTTGATCAAAAAAAGCAATATTTCAAAAAAGGTTTTGATAACAACTGGTATAGCAGTTGGGATAATTGCTGTGGGATGTTTTACAGCATTCTCTTTTTCGGCAATTAATGATTTTTATTCCAGAGCTTATAAGGAAGATATATCCATTCAATTAGAAACGCAGCAGGCAGAAATTGTAATAAGAGAGTGGACATATCTTTTGGGAAGCGGTGCCGAGATCTATTACAAAAAAGAAGGCAAGGAAGTTATGATGGGACAATTGTCAGGAGGAGACAATGGCTTTTGCCCCTTTGAGGCAGGACAGTACTCTATTAATGTTGACGGGAACAAACTGATAATTGAATGGAGTAGATTCCCCCAAAGCAGTTACGATAATAAGAAAACTTTTGATCTGCCTGCCAATTAATGGTATATAGTCCTAGGTGAGGGTGTCTGGCAACGGGCGCCCTTTTTTGTGTGTTATGGACGCGTTTGACTCCTCAACCTGGGGCAGAGGATGGTTTAAGCCTTATTTTCTGCTTATTTTTTGCCCAAATCATCATAAAATTAAAAAAAGCTTGAATAGAGGCGCCGTCCGAATTAAACTAAGGCGTATCTTATAGGAGACAAATAGTATGAGCAACATTTATATTCCGGAGGGTTACCGTTCTGAGTTGGATCTCAAGGGTACCCAGAATGCTATCAAGAGAATCAAGGACTTTTTCCAGGAGCAGCTGGAGACACAGCTTAACTTGCGCCGTGTTTCTGCACCTTTGTTTGTAACACCAGAGTCTGGCCTTAACGATAATCTTAACGGCACAGAGAGACCAGTTGTGTTTGGCGTTGGGGAGCAAAGCGATAGGCCTGTGGAGGTTGTACACTCCCTGGCTAAGTGGAAGAGAATGGCCCTTGGCCGCTACGGATTTAAGCCCGGAGAGGGACTCTATACAGACATGAATGCCATTCGTCGTGATGAGGATACCGACAATATTCACTCCATTTACGTAGATCAGTGGGACTGGGAAAAGGTTATCCTTAAGGAGCAGCGCACCGAGGAGATGCTGATTGACACGGTCAAGTCAGTGTACGAGGCTCTGCGTGTCACGGAGAAGCGCATGGCCAACAAGTACGACTACATAGACTGCATTCTGCCAGAGGAGATTACCATTGTCACTACCCAGGAGCTGGAGGATATGTATCCCACAGCTACACCTAAGGAGAGGGAGTACCTGATCGCCAAGGACAAGAGAGCAGTCTTTATCATGAAGATTGGCGACGTGCTGGCATCTGGCTCTAAGCACGACGGCAGAGCACCTGACTATGACGACTGGCAGCTTAATGGCGATATCATCGTATATTACCCACTGTTGGACATCGCATTGGAGCTGTCTTCCATGGGTGTCAGAGTGGATGAAAAGGCACTGTTGGAGCAGCTGGATAAGGCTGGTTGCCCGGAGAGGGCCCAGTTGGCATTCCAAAAGATGTTGCTGGAGGGCCAGTTGCCCTACACCATCGGTGGCGGTATCGGACAGTCCCGTATATGTATGTTCTTCCTGCGCAAGGCACATATTGGAGAGATTCAGGTTTCTATCTGGCCTGAGGAGACAATGGACTTTGCCGCAGAGCATGGAGTTGTTTTGTTGTAGGTGTGGTTGAAGTATGAATCTGATCGTAGCTGTTGATAACAATTGGGCCATTGGCAACAAGGGAGATCTGCTGGCGAGAGTCAGGGCGGACCTTAAGTTTTTTGCAGCCAAGACCACAGGCAATGTGGTGATTTTGGGATCCAAGACCTTGGCGACTTTCCCCGGAGGACGCCCCCTTAAGAATAGAGTTAATATTATCATGAGCACCAGGGACATAACGGTGGATGGTGCCCAGGTGGTTCACTCCATTGACGAACTGGTGGAGACAGTAGCCCAGTACCCAACGGATTCGCTATACGTAATCGGTGGCGCCAGCGTTTACAACCAGTTGCTGCCATACTGCGACAGGGCATATGTTACCAAGTTCGACAGGAGCTTTGAGTACGACACAGCAATCCCCAACCTGGATCAGAGCCCGGAGTGGCACTGCGTTGAGGAGGGACCATGGCAGGTGTGTGACCCGGAGACAGATTCTGTGCCGGACATGAGATTTAAATTTACCGTATACGAGAGGGCATAGGCCTAATCATACGGCAAGAACAAGCGCATACAATTTAATAGAACAAGGTATAGGCAGGCAAGACAGTGAGCAGATTTGCGAAAACGGTTTTGACCGCCTTTTTTGTTATGTGCATCTTTTCTGGTTGTCAGGCAGAGGAGGATACCATACGGATAGGCACCATCTCTCCGAATACAGGGGCGCTAATGGTATATGGACAGTCCATGACGTCGGCGTACAAAATGGCCGTGGAGAAAATAAACCAGCAGGGAGGCGTGTTGGGCAAGCAGCTGGAGTTGGTGATAAAGGATGACAAAATGGAGGCCACGGAGACGGTTAACTGTATGAATTCGCTGATAGCGGATGGGGTGGATCTGGTCATAGGTAGCGTGACCTCTGGGTGCACTGCAGCCATAACCGATATCGCCAACGAAGAAGGTGTTTTGTTGCTGACCCCCACAGCCACAGAGAATAACATTGCCGGTGGGGATGACTACGTGTTCAGGGTGTGCTTTGCAGACAACTTTCAGGGGGCAGTGGCAGCCAAGTTCGCCAAGGAGTTGGGTTATGATCGCGTGGGAGTAATGTACTGTGCCTCGGATGCGTATTCCAAGGGAATATATGACGCCTTTGCAAAGGCCTGTGAAATACTGAATGTGGAAATTGCGGAGGTGCAGACGGTGGCAGACGTGGCAATGACCCAGGACTTTTATAACCAATGGTCTGCTCTGGCTACATCTGGGGTTGAGTTTGTCTTCGCCCCTTTTTATTACTACACGGTGGGGCCTTATCTGGTGCCCCAGGCTCGCCAGGCCGGGTATGACGGAATCATCATGGGGGGCGACGGGTATGACGGTGCCAACGCCCTGCAATACCAGACGGGAGATCTGCAGGCATTCAACCAGGTGATGTTTATCAACCACTATTTTAGCGGCGATGGTAATGAGGTCGTGTCCCAGTTTGTCCAGGAGTTCAAAGGTCGATTCGGGTATGCGCCTGACGCCTTTACTGCTCTGGCATACGACTCCGTCTTTATTATGGCAGATGCGATTGAGAGGGCAGGAGGATGGGAGCCACAGCAGGTGCGCCAAGCTATGGCAGACCAGACTGTCCGCCACACAGGCATAACAGGCGATTATGTTTTCGATGGGTCCGGTACGCCGCTAAAAGGGGCTGTAATCATGGAGTATTGGTTTAATCCCAGCCTGGAGCCTCCGGAGAATCAGGTAAAAACAAGGCTTAAGGGTCGTATTACCATAGGTGAACCATAGCATGGCAAGATTGATTCAGACTATCATTGTTGGCCTGCAAATGGGCGGCATATATGCCCTGATAGCACTGGGGTACACCATGGTGTACGGGATTGTCAGACTGATAAATTTTGCCCATGGTGACCTGATTATGGCGGGAGGATATGCCTTGCTGTTTGGAGTGCCGGTTCTGGAGCGGGCAGGTCTCCCTCTGTGGACGGCTGCACTTGTGGCCATGGTGGTGTGCGTTGCCATTGGAGTAATGGCGGAGTTGTTTGCGTATGCTCCAGTTCGCTCAGGGGGCAGGAGGATGTCCTCACTCATAATGGCTATGGGCGTCAGCCTGGTATTGCAAAATGGAGCCCAGTATTTGTTGAAGGCTACCAGAACACTATATGGTGCCACAGTGACAACAGTGTTGCCAGTTGGTAGAATCTCGTTTCTCGTTCCGGGGGGCAGAGTGTCCATACCCTGGTCTACTATACTAACCATTGCTCTTAGTATGGCCACCATGGTGTTTCTACACCTGCTGGTTAAGAGGACCCACCTGGGCAGAGCCATGAGGGCTGTTGCACAGGATAAGGAGGCTGCGGAGTTGATGGGCATTAGCAGTTCCAGAATCATTGTGGCAACCTTTGCGCTGGGGTCTGCACTGGCTGGTGTGGCGGCTACCATGTGGTTTTCGGTGTACCCGGGCACATCTCCCGTGGTTGGGGGGACGCTGGGGCTGTTTGCATTTGTGGCGGCAGTGCTAGGAGGCATAGGTTCTCTGCCTGGCGCTATGGTAGGAGGATTACTCATAGGTCAGATATATTCGTTTACTGTCAGCTACGTCTCTTCCAGAATGTCGGAAACGGTGGTCTTTATTACCCTGGTCATAATACTGCTGGTGCGTCCAGGGGGCCTCATGGGTAGCAACATGGAGGAAAAGGTATGAGCAGACGAGATGGAAAAGTACTGCTCTGGGTGGTGGTCCTATGTATCGCCACGGCACTGTGGGGCCATAGAGTTCCAATATATGCCCGCAGGATTGTCCCCCTGATATGGCAGATGAGTTACCTGATAGTGGCCTCAGTCTCGTTGAATCTTGTGGTGGGGTCCCTGGGGCAGCTGTCCCTGGGGCATTGTGGGTTTATGGCCATAGGAGCATATACAGCTGCACTGTTGTCCCTGTGGGCAGAGAGACATGGCGTCTTTCAGAGCAAGGCGGGAATCCTGTACCTCATGGTAGTGCTGGCAGCGATTGTGGCAGGGGGAGTGCTGGCAGGAATTGGAGGATTGTGCATAGGGATCCCTGCTCTCAGACTCAAAGGGGACTACCTTGCCATAATCACGCTGGGTTTTGGGATGATTGTGGTTAATGTGATAAACAACTTGCCATTCGCTGGCATGAATGGGCTGGAACAGGGATCGGCATCCTCTGTGCTCTACAAAACGGGCCTGGGATTTACGAACATAATGCTAAACAAGTGGTTGTGGCTCCCGTTGCTGATTACAGGATTGTGCTTATGGCTGGTGCAAAATCTGTTGGAGTCCAACATGGGCAGGAATATAAGGGCAATCTGCGACGACTACATAGGAGCCTCTGCCAGTGGAATTGATGTGCCTGGATGCAAGATAAGGGTTTTCGCCCTGTCCGCTGGGCTTGCAGGAGTGGCAGGAGGCCTGTACGCCTGTTTTATGACTACGCTGACCACGTCCACATTCGGGTTTTCTAACAACGGGATATTGAGCTCGTCATTTTTGGTGGCCATCTGCGTAATGGGAGGACTGGGCTCCCTTAGGGGTACTGTGGTTTCTGCCACAGCCATGTGCCTGTTGAATTACCTTATAGGGCAAATGGGACTAAGTGCGCTGCCCGGGCCGTTGGGCCAACTATTTAGCTATCCCATGCTCACATACGGAATAGCGTTAATGGCCATATTGTTGTGGGAGGCGAGGAGAAAGAAATGTTAACAGGACAAGAGATAATCAGAACCGAGGGTATGGGAATTAGCTTTGGAGGGATCAAAGCAGTCAGCGATATGAACATGCGGGTCTGCAAGGGCCAGCTGGTGGGCCTCATTGGCCCAAATGGGGCAGGCAAAACCACGGTGTTTAACTTGTTGACTGGCATATACTGCCCAACAGAGGGGAATATATATGTTAATGGCCGCCCCATGAGAGGTCAGCCATCCCACGCATTTGTCAGGTCAGGAGTCGCCAGGACATTTCAGAACATCAGGCTGTTTAAAAACATGACCGTTTTGGAAAATGTGATGGTTCCCATGGCTAATAGGGAGGAAATTAGCCTGCGAGACTGTCTGTTAAAACCAAAAGGTTACATAAGAAGACAAGAACGGATAAAAAGCGAGGCAACAAAGCTGCTAAACCTGATGGATTTGCATGGGAAAAGCTCGGTGTTGGCAGGCCAGCTGCCATACGGTCAGCAGAGGCAGTTAGAGATTGTCAGGGCAATAGCCACAGGAGCAAAGGCCCTTTTGTTAGACGAGCCAGCTGCCGGCATGAACCCTGCGGAGACAGAGGCACTCAAGGAATGCATACGCATGATAAGTCAAAAATTCGGGCTGGCCGTTCTGCTGATAGAACACCACATGTCCATGGTGATGGAGCTGTGCGAATACATATACGTCCTGGATTTTGGCAAGACCATAGGACAGGGGACGCCTGGCCAGATTCGCTCTGATGACAAGGTCATCTCTGCATATCTTGGAGGTGGCGACAGGAGCTATGGATGAATACAAAAAAAGTCGTCTTCCATGTTCGTTTAAACTGATGTAATATATAGTTTATAAATGACGAAATGTCGCGGAGGAACAAGATGAAGATTAAGTCCGTTCAGGCATCCTACGATTACGTAATGTCTATCAAACCACCTAAGGCATTTAAGGCTAAGAGACCTAATATGTTTTTCAGGTTGCTGAAGAAGGGCGTGTCCCTCTTTATGACTGTACCCTCACATCTTAAGGTGCAGAAGTTTGACATGGACAAGCTGGATCCTAAGGAGCCATGCTTTATTCTCATGAACCATTCCAGCTTTGTGGATCTGGCCATTGCCGAGAGTATTTTGTTCCCCAGACCATACAACATCATCGTCACATCTGACGGATTTGTGGGCAAGAACTGGCTCATGAGGCAGATCGGTTGCATCCCGACTCACAAATATGTAACTGACCCCAGCCTGATTTCCAAGATCAGGAATGTATTTAACAAGATGAACAGCTCGCTGCTGGTCTACCCAGAGGCATGCTATACCTTTGACGGCACCAGCACAACTTTGCCGGAGAGCCTCGGTGCCATGGTAAAGATGGCCAGACGCCCATTGGTAATCATCACTACCCATGGAGCCTTTGCCAGAGATCCCCTCTACAACAACATTCAGGTTCGCAAGGTGGATATTACTGCAGAGGTGCGATATGTATTGACACCAGAACAGCTCAAGGCCATGAGCGTACAGGAGATAAACGACGTAATAGCGGAGCACTTCTCTTTTGATAACTGGAGATGGCAGCAGGAGAACAAGATTGAGATCTCCGAGCCTTTCCGCGCAGACTACCTGAACAGAGTTCTGTACAAGTGTCCCAACTGTGGCAAGGAAGGAGTTATGGAGGGCAAGGGAACCCAGTTGACCTGCCATGCCTGCGGCAAAGAATGGACTTTGGATGAATACGGCTACCTGAAGGCCAATGACGGCATCCATATCTTTGACCACGTGCCGGACTGGTACAAGTGGGAGAGAGAAATGGTTCGCAGGGAGATCCTGGATGGCAAGTACGGCCTGGACCTGGAGGTGGACATCTGTATGATGGTGGACACCAAGATGCTGTACAGAGTGGGCACTGGCAGGCTCAAGCACAATCAGGATGGATTTGAGCTGACAGGATGCGAGGGAAAGCTCCATTATTCACAAAAGCCCCTGGCATCATATAGCATATATTCTGACTTTAACTGGTATGAGATCGGGGATATGATTTGCATCGGAGACGAGAAGGTTTTGTACTATTGTTTCCCCAAGGGCTCAGGAGATGTGGTGGCTAAGGCCCGTCTCGCAGCAGAGGAAATGTACAAGCTTGCCAAGGCGCAGACGAGAAGATAATTTTGCCTAAGGGGTTCTAATATGGTATTATCCTGCATATGCCATCTAAACACAGGAGACATGTTATGGATTTGAACAGACTTTCCAGACCTCTGGAGTGCCATGTTACCAGGGTGACTCACCGAGGCCAGACTGCATATTTTATTCACGCTATTGACGACTTGCCAAATGGCTCGGCCAAGTCCTTCTATCTTATGGACAACAACGGCAAGTATTATGCCTTTGACAAGGAGGATACGGCATTCGCCTTCTGTCGCAAGTACAGGGATTTGCCCGCATCACCATATACTGACTATGTTGACACCGCTGCCGTCATTTCTTGGCTAAATGACAAGAATCCACAGGAGTTGAACTACTTCCCCATGGGAGTAGCATTTGGATTTTGTGAGGCAGTGACGGAGGGGTACGAGAGGCTTAAGGGTCAGAAGTACGTAGATGCCTCCATGATCAGCTACACATACTACAACTGCGAGCCGGATTATCTCAGAATAGGTGCCAACCCATCCCCTGAGTTCAACGAGTTCCAGATAAAGTATATTACGGATGTTTTTGAGAATGCCATAAGGGTCTTTGACAAGATGTTTGACAGGATGGCATTAGACTCTTCTGACACAGAGGACAGCCGCCCCAGAGTTCCCTCGGATGAGGATATGGCCACTGCCCTTGACAGGTGCGACAAGGTCGTGGTGAGAGCTGCTAAGAAGCTCAAGTTCGACATGGGTTACGGCTATTTGTCGGTGAGAGATTTAAAGATGCTCCTGAACGATTACATTTCCAGAACGGTACCAGAGGTAGAATAATGAAAGTATTACTTTATAACGATTCTTTCCCTCCGTTGATTGATGGCGTTGCCAATACGGTTGTCAACTACGGAGCAGTTATCACGGAAAAATATGGAGAGGCCATGGTTGCAGTGCCCAAATATCCAGATGCAAATGATTCTGGATACACATTCCCCGTACTGCGCTATGCCAGTTTTGCCACGGAGAAGTTGGTGGGCTACAGGGCTGGATTCCCCTTTGGCGCAGATTCATTGCACATTCAGGAGCAGTTTAAGCCTGACCTGCTGCACAGCCATTGTCCAGTTGCATCCACACTTATGGCCAGAGCAGTTCGCGAACTTACCAAGGTGCCACTGATTTTTACATATCACACAAAGTTTGATATTGACTTTAATAGAGCTATCAAGAACAAGTTTATCAGCGACGTATGTATCAAGGCTATGATCAAGAATATCGAGGCCTGTGATGACGTGTGGGCAGTTAACGAGGGTGCAGCAGAGAACCTGAAGAGCCTGGGTTATGGTGGCAACGTCACTATTATGAAAAACGGTGTGGATATTGACAGGACACCTGTTTCTGAGGACGACATAAGAGCACTCAACACCCAGTGGAACCTGCCCGACAATGCGCCGGTATTCCTGTTTGTGGGCAGAGTCATGTGGTACAAGGGACTCAAGATTATCCTGGATGGCCTCAAGGGCATTGCCGAGAGGGGACTGGACTTCCGCATGGTATTTGTCGGCGATGGCGACAACAAGCTGGATGTGGAGAAGTATGCCCGGGAGTTGGGCCTGGCAGACAGGTGCATTTTCCCCGGTATTATTCAGGACAGAGCCGTTCTCAAGGCATGGTATACCAGAGCCGATGTCTTCCTCCTGCCTTCCGTATTTGACAACAACCCACTGGTAGTTAAGGAGGCAGCAGCCTGTGGTACTCCCAGCGTGCTCATTGAGAACAGCAGTTCTGCAGATGGCGTCACAGATGGATACAATGGTGTGCTTATCCCAGAGGATTCTGCCGCAATGACGGAGGCCCTCATGAGGTTCTACAACGACCCCGAAATGGCCAAGAGAGTTGGCTATGCAGCATCCCAGACACTGTATTGTTCCTGGGAGGATTCTATCGCCAAGGCGTACGATAGGTATAACTACATCCTCGATCTGCACAGGAGAGGAGAACTCCAAAAGCCTAAGGCCAGCATGGACGGCATGATCTCTATGGCAGTAGAGTGTTACAAGGGCATCGACAAGGTTAAGGATTTGTACAGGGACGACGCAGAATAATGGACTTATTTCATAAACAGGTCGAGAATAGAGTGGTGGCCCTGTTGGTCCGCAAGGGATGGCAGATTGCTTTTGCCGAATCCTGCACAGGAGGCATGGCAGCTGCAAAAATAGTGGGCGTGCCAGGGGCATCCCAGGTGCTGTCAGCATCCTTTGTAACGTATTCGCCTGAGGCAAAACAGCGCATAGTTGGTGTTCTGCCAGCCACGATAGATGAGTTCGGAGTGGTTAGCGAGCAGGTTGCATTGCAGATGGCTGTCGGTGCAGCCAAGGCAGCAGGTGCGCAGGTGGGCGTAGGCATTACCGGAATCGCTGGACCAGACGGTGGCACAGAAAAGACTCCGGTAGGCACAGTGTGCGTTGGTATTTGTGCAGGCAGCAATGTCAGGTCATTTACCATCCACTGTGGTGATGTGTGCCATGACAGGGAGCAGATTCGCGCATTTGCGGTGGACGCGGTGATGGGATATCTGGAACTGATGATAAAGATAAGCTTTTAGGGCAGCTATTAGTTCAGATAATAGATAAGAGATAAGAGTGAAGAAAGTTGGCTAGTTAAAAGTGAAAAGTGAAAAGTGAAAAGTTAAAAGTGAAGAGTGAAAAGTGAAGAGTGAAGAGTGAAAAGTGAAGAGTTAGAGTCATCGAGGGGTGGCTCTTTTTTTGTCCCGTTTTTTGTACTTTTGTGGGTGTATGCTTGTGACATAAAAACAGGGGGAAAGAAAATGTATTATTACAGTAAGAACAGCCTAGTAAAAGTGTTCCACAATAAGAAGTGTCCGTGTATTCATAGAATCAGTGCGGACAACCTGGGAGAGATAGCATCTTTATTTAAGGCCCATGAGCAAGGATATAAATATTGCATGTTATGCAACCCTTTGTTTAAACACTATAGGGAACATTATAATGAGATCTTAGGATTCGCAATAAAAAACGGCATAACTATTAGGATAGAGGAGGATAGGCTATCGGTATGGTCTGTCAAATCCCAGTGGAAGATTGTCCTAGATAAAAACGACAAAATGGTCCTATATCACAACAACAGTTTCCGACCTAAAAATGGTGAGACAAGCCAGATAAAAGGATATCACCTTCAAAAAGATGTGCGCGAAGACAGCATTGTCAAATATTTGGAGTACATCGTAGAGCATGATTATTACAGAATGCTGAATCCGGCTTATATCAATGCAAAGAAGAAGTCACCTAAACACAAAAAGGGGACAAACAGTTGCAAAATTGCAAAAAAGAAGCAGGCTAGGTATGATCGAGGATATGCGATAAAGAGAGTGCGGGATTTAATTGATTCGCTGGAAAAGACAAGACGTACAGCCCAAAATGTGAGCATTTAGTTATAATCGGGAGTGTTTCATTTGTTAGGGAGTAAATAAGTTTCGTAGTGCCTAACTCTGAGGTAGTATCCCCTTTGTTTACAATAATACAGTATTTGTGGTATAAAAATAACAGATACATAGAACGGTTGAAATTTGTATGGAGGACTTACCTTGTACAGTTCCGTATAATATTGGAAGTTTACGAGCGCATAATCTCCATATAGAGATAGGCGCTTTTTGTATTTAAATATCATTAAGGACGAGGTTGCAAAAAGAAAGCAGTGTTTTTGGTTGTTTAACCAGTTGGTATACGCCATAGATAATCAATCAAAAACAATCAATCAAGAAGACTGTGGAGCGTTCACATGGATAGAAGAGTAAAGAGCTTACTAATTGTTATGATAATAGCATCGCTTCTCCTTGTAGTTGGATGTGGTGCAGATTCTACGCTTGATACTATAGGTGGGGAACCTACGCCCACGCCTAATAGTAATTTGGAGATTGATTTAAGCCAATATCAAAAGATTGAAATCATGGATTTCCACGTTGCCGACAATATAAGTTTGAACTATAACGGGGAGGATGAAGGCTTAATAATTACGACAATAGATCAAGCCAGAGAGGTTCGTATTTCGGACTTTTATCCACAGATTACAGAGGAGTTTTTTGAAACTGGCGCCATTGTAGTTATGGATGTTACCTTAGAGAAGCAGTATTGGTTTGCTGAGTTTTATGGTTTGTATCTGGTGGATAATAAGATTTGCCCTGTTATAAGGCAGGTAGAGAGAGAAACCATAGACTTGGAGGCTAAACCTACTAAGTATTCGTTTGTTGTCAGAGTAGACAAAGAAGAACTAACACAGGAATTAGGTGAAGTAATCGTTTTGGAGAAGAATCCACAGGATTTTGGGCTGCTTACGGTAACAGACGAGCCTTATGAGATAGTAGAAATGTATAGCAGCCGCACTTTGGTGGAAATTGGCACTAAGCAGGAGGATTTGGGAATTGTTATTGTGGATTCCCTATCGGATCTACAAGAATTAAGCCTTGAGCTGGGGTATAGCCAGGAGTTTTTCGAAAATAAGGCATTGGTTATTTGTTCTGTGCAATGCTGCACAGGAATGACTGCTCTGGAGATGTCGGGATTAGTGCTGGACAATGGAGAATTGTGTCCTGTCGTAAGAATCTTTGAATCCAATTCACAAGCCACAAACTCCTTTTACATGTATGCTATGGCAGAAGTTCCCAAGGAGATCGCTACGGTTCCGGCGGGAAAAATTCATTACATAGGATCAAGTTGGTCAAATAGCATATGGGATATCTCCGAACCGAATCCAAGACCACAATGGACTTATGGTTTGCCATAGGTTAAAAATAGCTGAGAGTCATCGAAAGGTGGCTCTTTTTGTTCGCCAGGAATCGACAATAATCGGGATTATTTCATTAATCCTAGAAACTACTAAAAAGCAAAAAAATAGCCGACTCTCATAAGAGAAGTGGCTTAAAAACTATAAACTTATGAGAATTAACCGATTACCGGTTGCTCTCGTTAATTATTATAGCAAGCATACCCTGTTTCGTAAATCACAAGCCCTTTCCCTACGGTTATTATAGGTGCTCTCCTCGTACTTTACGCAATCCCCTCCAGGTGTTAAAATACTTGGATAGACTATATAAGGACGGTACTATTATGGCTGGCACAATACTTAGCGGCATGAGACCCACAGGTAGACTTCACCTGGGCAATTATTTTGGAGCACTGGAGAACTGGGTTAGACTCCAGGATCAGTATAACTGTTATTTCTTTGTGGCAGATTGGCACGCCCTTACGACAGGATATGATTCCACAGAGGTCATCAGACCCAACACATATGAGATGGTAGCAGATTACTTGGCAGCAGGATTGGACCCTGACAAGTGCGTTGTGTTCCGTCAGTCCGACGTTAAGGAACATGCAGAGCTACATCTGCTAATGTCCATGATTACACCCTTATCCTGGTTGGAGCGTTGCCCCACATATAAGGATATGATTCAGCAGCTCACATCCAAGGATATCAATTCCTATGGATTCTTGGGCTACCCTGCACTCATGGCTTGCGACATACTTATGTACAAGGCCGACGCAGTTCCCGTAGGAGAGGACCAGCTACCTCATCTGGAGTTCACAAGAGAGATGGTCAGACGATTCAACCACCTGTATGGCCCTGTTTTCCCTGAGCCAAAGGCTCTCATGACAGAGGCAAAGGTTCTGCCTGGCACTGACGGACGCAAGATGTCCAAGAGCTACAACAACACAATTGCGCTGGCAGATGACCCAGACACAGTTCGCACCAAGGTCATGTCCATGATTACGGACGCTTCCCGTATCAAGAAGACAGATCCAGGCCACCCCGACATCTGTTCCGTATACGCATACCATAAGGTGTTCAATCCAGAGCAGGTGCCTGAGATCACAGAGCAGTGCAAGGGCGGATGTATCGGATGCGTACAATGCAAGAGAGCATTGGCCGCCAAGATTTCCGAATACCTTACCCCCATTTACGAGCGCAGGCAGGCAATCGTTGCAGACAAGGGATATATTGACGACGTTCTGGAGGCAGGCAGGATCAAGGCCACCGAGAGAGCAGCAGCAACCATGGACGATGTTCGTTCAGCAATGCACCTTAGGTAATAGAGCATATGGCAATAGGAGATAATATTCAGTGGGAATTGCAACCAATCAGACTGGAGGACTTTGAGGGTCCTCTGGATTTGTTGCTGTACCTTATTGAACGCAGCAAGATTGACATTAAGGACATCCCTATTGCAGCTATAACAGATCAGTACATGTCCTACCTGTACAGGGCAGAGAGCTTTGACGTGGAGGAGGCATCTTCGTTTATCGTTGTGGCAGCATATCTTATGCAGCTTAAGACAAAGATGATGCTCCCTGTTCCTAAGACAGAGGAGGAGGGTGATCCCAGAGAGGAATTGGCCCGCAGTCTGGAGATGTACAAGCGCGTTCGCCAGGTTTCGGTCATGTTCAGGGAGAGAGAGGCCACCTATGGAGGCACCAGGGGCAAGGCGCCGGAGCCACTGCCAGCCAGGATTGACTTTTCCAATGACGATATCAAGGTCAAGGATTTCATCTCCGCATACGAGGCAGTTATTCGCCGTAGACAGTGGAGATTGGAGATTGAGAGCAAGCCTGTTCCACGAGTTGTTAAGAAGGAGCGCGTCCCGATCAAGAGAGTTCTGAACTCCATTGCAGGCAAACTAAAGTCCAAGGGACAGTTTGTATTTAACCAGGAGTTTGACGTAAGCGCCGAGGACAAATCCGAGGTGGTAGCAGCATTCATGGCGGTTTTGGAGCTGTCCAGGATGCAACAGGTCAAGCTTAGGCAGAACAAATTGTTTGGAGATATTAACGTACAGGCCGTAAAGGACAACATTGACTTGTCCGGAGCCGGTACAGGATTTGAGGAGGAGACCTAATATGAGCAAAATACTGGATGACCAGATAACACCTGCATATGGCACAAACAGGGTTTCCAGCGGCAAATCCATGGAGCAGATCAAGGGTATTGTAGAGGCACTGCTCTTTACAGCAGGTGAGCCAGTTTCTATCAATCGCCTTGCAGATACTATTCAGGCAGACATTTCTCAGATAGAGGACGCAGGTCTGCAGTTGCAGTTGGATTATTCCGGAGACAGCAGAGGTCTCAGGGTTATTCGTATCAACAACGCATTCCAGATGGTCACCGATTCCAGCATGTTCGACTACATCTGTCAGTTGGCCGAAATCGAAAAAAGACAGCAACTTTCACAGGCAGCATACGAGGTTCTTTCTATCGTGGCATACAAGCAGCCTGTCATCAGGGCCGTTATAGAGAAAATCCGTGGCGTAGGCAGCGATAGTTCCATTGCAAAACTCATGGAGAGAGGATTGATCTACGAGTCAGGCAGATTGGACATTCCCGGACGCCCCATCACCTACTCCACCACAGATGAATTCCTCCGTTGTATGGGATATAGTTCCCTGGCAGATTTGCCACCATTCCCAGACACAGAGGAGGAGCCTGGAGAGCAAATGTCTCTATCCGACGAGATGTTCTCCGACGTTCAGCTGGAGCAGACAACAGAGCTGCCAAAGCTCGATTAGTAAGGCTATGAATCAGCGCACACTTAAGACATTAGAATTTGACAAGATAACCAACATATTGGCCGGCTATGGAGTTACTCCAGTCGGCATTGAGTTGTGCCATGAGCTGACACCAACTACAGATTATCAGCAGGTGCTGGATTTGCTGGCAGAGACAGAGAGTGCCGTCCAGTTCCTGATTAAATGCGGCAACCCACCGCTGTTTGCCCTCAAGGATATACGCTCTACGTTGTCCAGATTGGCCAAGGATGGTCTTATGAATTCCTGGGATTTGCTGGGTATTGCAGAGACCCTGAGGGTGTCCAGACAGCTTGTTTCGTACAGTGCCGACTCCAAGGACAGGAGAAATCTGCCAGCAGAGGATAGTTTGCCCGACCCGGTGGAGGAGATGATCGCCACATTGTTTGTGGATCGCAGGCTTGAGACAGCCATAACCTCTGCCATCATTGGCGAAAACGAATTTGCAGATGATGCCTCACCGGAGCTCTATTCCATCAGGCGCAGGATTGCAGATCTGCAGACCGGCATCAGAGACAAACTGAATGAGCTCATCAAATCATCCAAGTATTCCAAATATATGCAGGACACGCTGATCTCCATGAGGGGAGACAGGTATGTTGTGCCTGTTAAGGCCGAGAACAAAAACGAAATTCCAGGTATTGTCCACGACACATCCTCCAGCGGAGCCACTGTATTCATCGAACCCATGGCTGTTGTGGAGGCAGACAACAAGATAAGGGAACTGCGCATCAAGGAGCAGCTGGAGATCGAACGCATCCTGGCACAGTTGACCGCCATGGCATATGGCGATTTGACTGGCTTGTTGCTGGACGTAGAGGTTCTGGCTCGCATAGATTTTGTGTTTGCCAAGGCGAAATTCGCCCTGGATTACGAATGTGCCACACCCGTAATGAACGACAAGGGCATAATCGACATTCGCAGAGGCAGACACCCATTGATCCCACGGGACAGGGTGGTTCCCATTGACTGCCACCTCGGCGAAAAGTTCCGGATACTGGTAATAACCGGACCTAATACAGGAGGCAAGACTGTGTCTCTCAAGACTGTTGGACTGATGCAGCTGATGACACAGGCAGGATTGCAGATTCCCGCATCCCATGCCAGCAGGATGTCCGTTTTCGATAGCATTTTTGCAGACATTGGTGATGAGCAGAGCATCGAACAGAATTTGTCCACCTTCTCGGCCCATATGACCAATATTGTGGATATATTGAGCTCAATAGAGGGCAGGACACTTGTGCTTCTGGACGAATTGGGGTCAGGCACAGACCCCACAGAGGGAGCTGGCTTGGCCATGTCTATTTTGGAGCACCTGAACAAGTCGGGCGTAACATGTATGGCCACTACCCATTACAGCGAACTTAAGGTATTTGCGTCCACAACACCGGGAATAGAGAACGGATGTTGCGAATTTGACGTCAAAACATTACAACCCGTATATAAATTGCTGATTGGCATACCAGGTAAATCCAATGCGTTTGCCATTTCTTCCAGGCTGGGCCTCTGGGACTTTCTCATTGACAGGGCCAAGGAAATGGTCACCCAGGACGAACTCAAATTTGAGGACATGTTGGTGAGCATCGAGCAGAATCGACAGGAGGCTGAGGAGGACCGAGCCAGAGCAGCCAAGATGTTGGAGGAGGCCGAGGGCCGCATAGAGCAGTTGGAGAGGGAGATTCACCAGCTGGAGGGCAGGAGGGATACCATTATCTCAGATGCCAAGGCGGATGCACGACGGATTGTCTCCAGGGCCAAGGACGAAATGGGAGATATTTTGGACGAGACTCGCAAACTCTATGAGAACTACCGTAGCCAAGATTATGGCAAGGCATCCGAGGAACTGCGAGCCAGAGTCCGTGAACAAGAGGGCCATATTAGCGAGGCAGGAGACTATGGACCTGTAGATACAGGCACGGCCCCTGACCCAAGTACCCTCAAGGTGGGACAGAACGTTCGGTTGGCCACTCTGAACCAGATGGCTGTAGTCGAGTCGTTGCCCAACAAAAATGGTCAGGTTCAGGTGCGAATCGGAGCCCTCAAGACCATGGCCAAGGTTTCAGACCTCAGGTTGGTTGATAAGGTAAAGGCTCAACCTGCAAAGCAACAGCCCAGGACCCCCAGGCAGGCTCCACAGACACCTCGTATAGTCAAGGCTGCATCTACAGATGCCAAGATAGACCTGCGTGGAGAGCTGGTGGCTGACGGCATTGAGAGGCTGGATAAATATTTGGACGATGCCTTGATGGCCGGGTTGGCAACAGTTACAATAGTTCATGGAAAGGGCACCGGATCATTGAGGAGCGGCGTCCACGATTTCCTCAGGAGACACCCAAGGATCAAGTCATTCAGGCTGGGTGTAGCAGGAGAGGGAGACACAGGAGTTACCATTGCGGAACTCAAATAACATAGATTTGGAGAATCAAATTGGGAATCAGACAGGATATAAGGAATATTGCGATTATTGCCCACGTAGACCACGGCAAGACTACCTTGGTGGATAAGCTGCTCAAGCAGAGCGGCATTTTCCGCGTCAACGAGGTTGTTGAGGAGAGAGTGATGGACTCCAACGACTTGGAAAAGGAGAGAGGCATCACTATTCTGGCCAAAAACACTTCCGTTATATACGGTGAGCACAGGATCAACATCATCGATACTCCCGGCCACGCCGATTTCGGTGGCGAGGTGGAGCGCGCCCTTAACATGGCAGATGGCGTTTTGCTGTTGGTAGATGCATTTGAGGGCACCATGCCACAGACCAGATTTGTTCTCCGCAAGGCTCTGGCTATGGGCCTTAAGATTGTTGTAGTAATCAACAAGATTGACAGACCGGAGGCAGACCCCGTCAAGGTAGTGGACGAGGTGTTGGACCTGTTTATCGAGCTGGGCGCAGACGAGGATCAGCTGGAGTTCCCAGTGGTGTATGCATCCGCCAGAGACGGTTACGCCCTGGCAGAGTTGGGTGACGAACCCAAGGACATGCGCCCTATTTTTGAGGCAGTACTGGAGCACATTCCTGCTCCCAATGGAGATTTTGACAAGACACCCAAAATGTTGGTCTCCAATATTGAGTATGATGAATACGTAGGCAAAATCGGCATAGGCAAGGTTACAAACGGAACCTTTACCACAGGCCAATCCATCCAGATCATCGACAGAGAGAATAAGTTGCGCAACGGCAGACTGTCCAAAATGTTCTTCTTCAGCGGACTTGGCAAGTCAGAGGTTACATCTGCCTCTGTGGGAGACATTGTTGCTGTGGCCGGTATTGAAAACATCTCTATTGGCGAAACTATATGTGTTTCGGGAGATAACGAGGCCCTGCCCTTTGCAGATATCGAACAGCCCACCATCTCCATGACATTCTGCGTGAATGACAGCCCCTTTGCAGGCAGAGAGGGTACATACGTCACATCACGCCACATCAGGGACAGACTTATGTTTGAGTTGCAATCCAACGTATCCCTGAGAGTGGAGGAGACAGACAGTCCCAACGCTTTTATAGTAAAGGGTAGAGGTGAACTGCATCTGTCTGTTCTCATTGAGACAATGCGCCGCCAGGGTTATGAGCTGGCAGTTACCAGGCCCAGAGTTCTGTACCAGAATGATGAGCAGGGCAACTTGCTGGAGCCTATCGAACTGTTGGTTATTGACGTTCCTGAGGAGTATGTTGGCACAGTTATAGAGGCTCTGGGACGACGCAAGGCAGAGATGACGCAGATGCACACCCCGGACCGCGGATATACCAGACTGGAGTTTAAGATTCCGTCCAGAGGACTTATTGGTTACAATGCAGAATTCCTGACATCCACCAGGGGACATGGCATAATGAATCACCTGTTTGAGGGATATGAGCCCTACAAGGGAGATATAAATGCCAGAAGTCATGGTTCTATGGTAGCATGGGAGACAGGAGAAACAACAGATTATGGACTGTTCAATGCACAGGACAGAGGAACTCTCTTTGTAGGCTCTGGACAGAAGGTTTATAAGGGCATGATCGTTGGTGAGTGCTCCAAGGGCGACGATTTGGACATCAACGTATGCAAAAAGAAGCATTTGACAAACATGCGCGCATCTGGTTCAGAAGAGGCACTCAGGTTAGAGCCACCGAGAATAATGTCTCTGGAGAAGTGCATCGAGTTTATATCCGATGACGAACTGGTGGAGATTACACCAAAGAGTATACGTCTCCGCAAGCAGGTGCTGGACACTGAGCAGAGGGCGAAGTTGAGAGCCAAAGGGTCAGTTAAGAGTGAAAAGTGAAAAGTGAAAAGTGAAGAGTGAAAAGTGAAAAGTGAAGAGTGAAGAGTGAAAAGTGAAGAGTGAAGAGTGAAAAGTTAGAAGTTGACCAGCTCTTCGCTAACCAACTTTGTTATCTCTTACCTCTTAACTATTAACTCAAAAAGAGCAGGGGATTATGTTCAAGAGAAAAAGTCGAGAACAAATTAATAGAGAGAAATGGCGCAAGTTTTCATCCAGGATCATTAGATATGTATCCCTGCTTGTGCTTTTTATTTCCATTTTTGCGGTCTGCTTTGATTTTTCCTACAGATATGCCATGAAGACAGAGGAAAACAGGACTATCCTTGAGAGCGCAGAAGGCATGGAGATAATCGATGGTCAGGAGATATTGATCGGCTACAACTCCACCACCATTTCCATTGCCAATCAGCTCAAGGAGGAGGGATATATTGACAATGTGGCAATGTTCAGACTCCTGTCCAAGATTAACGGATACGACGGTCAGTACCAGGCTGGCTACCATATCATATCCAAGAGAATGAATTATAACGAGCTCATGTATACTCTGACCCAGGAGCCTATCACAGCAACCATAATGGTTCCGGAGGGATATTCAATTGATCAGATTGCCAACCTTTTGGAGCAGAACAAGGTTGTCTCCAAGGATGAGTTCCTGGCGGCAATAGAGGAAGAGGTCTGGACGTATAAATTCTTGCAGGAAATTCCAGAGGGTAAGGACCATCTTCTGGAGGGGTTCTTGTACCCAGACACATACTTCTTCACAGTCGGCTCCAATGGCAGGACAGTGCTCAATAAGTTCCTGTCAAATTTTGAGGCCAAATTCAAAAACAAGTATTACAGCCAGATGGAAAAGCTGGATTTGGATATCAACCAGGTGCTCACCTTGGCATCTATTGTAGAGAAGGAGTCTTCCAGTTCCAATGAGAGAAGAATTATTGCAGGCATTCTCTACAAGAGAATGAAGTCCACGGACGGCAGCCTTAACAAATTGCAGTCTTGTGCCACGCTACAATACATTTCACTCAGAGACACAGGTGAGATCAAGGATACTATCTACAACAGCGACACCTTGATTGACGACCCATACAACACATATATGTATGCAGGTCTTCCTCCGGGACCAATCTGCAACCCTTCCATAGATGCCATATTGGCCGTATTGGATATGGAAAAGAATACCCCGTACTGGTATTTTTGCGCCACAGGTAGCGGATCCTCAGTATTTGCAAAGACATATACTGAGCACATGGCAAATGTGAACAAGTATGGTTACATTGTGTCGGATTAGTCCGCACATAGAGAGGTTATAGATGAAACAGAGACATATCGAACTTTTGTCTCCTGCAGGCGATGTGGAGGCACTTAAGGCCGCTATAGATTTCGGCGCGGACGCAGTATATATGGGAGGACTGGGTTACGGCCTTCGTTCCCCAGCAGAATCCAAGGTTGACATGGACCAACTAGAGTACTGCGTGGAGTATGTTCATGGCCGAGGCAAGAAGATTTACTTTACATTTAATATTTATTCCCGTGACGATGATGTGCAGGGGATGACTGCTGCCATAGAGAGGGCTGTACAGTTAGGAGCGGATGCTCTTATCGTTGCAGATTTAGGTATTGTATCTCTGATTCGACAAGTGGCACCAGAAATGCCAATCCACATTAGCACACAGGCAAATATCACGAATAGTTTGTCTGCGCTGGCATATGTGGGCATGGGTGCAGAGAGAGTCGTTCTAGCCAGGGAATGCACCATGGAACAGGCAGCGAAAATTTGTGATTCTCTCATAGAGTACGGAAGGGACAAGTCCTTTACTCCGGAGGTGGAGTGCTTTGTCCATGGAGCAATGTGCGTTTCGTATTCGGGCAGATGTTTGCTCAGCAATAGGCTCACAGCAAGGGATGGCAACAGAGGCGAGTGTGCCCAGCCATGCAGATGGAAGTACCACCTGTACGAGGAGTCCCGCCCAGGACAGTATTTCCCTGTGGAGACCGACGACAGGGGCACGTACATAATGAATTCGAACGATTTGTGTATGATAGACCATATACCGGAGCTGATTGAGGCAGGTATAACTTCCTTTAAGATTGAGGGCCGTATGAAGAGCGCCTATTATGTTGCCGGAGTTACTGCTGCATACAGGGCAGCAATAGATGCGTACTTCAGAGATCCGCAGGAGTATTACGATAGGTTGCCTGAGTTTGTGGAGGAGGTGTCCAAGACTAGCCACCGCAGGTATTACACAGGATTCTACCTGGATGGTCGCATGGGCAGTGAGGGACAAAATCAGGAGAGTAGCCAATACATCAGAGGATACACCTTTGTGGCCTCGGTGTTGGAACAGGAGCGCAACTCAGACAAATTGCTGGTAGCCCAGAGGAACAATTTCCGCGTTGGGCAGCAGGTTGAGGTGTTGGCCCCCCATGTGAAACCATACAGCTACACAATTACGAATATATGGGATGCAGAGACCGGCGAAGCCATGGAGGTTGCCCCACATCCCATGCAGAGACTGTACATTAATTGTCCCACACCCTTGCCTGAGGGAGCCATTCTCAGGAGGAAAGAGGACTGAATCTCATAAGTTTTCGTTAAGGTTGCGCCTGAGCTTATCCAGCGCAGCCTTTTCTATTCTGGACACATAACTCCTGGAGATGTTCAGGCGATCTGCCACCTGGGACTGAGTTTCACACTTTCCCGTGGAAAAACCATACCTTAGCATAATAATCTCTTTTTCTCTGGGATTCAGCTCACGGATAGCCACGTTCATAAGGTAATCCAGTTGGATTTTGTTCTCTAGATCCACCTGGGGACACACTTCTGTGGATTCTATGAGCTCCTGATACGTCATTTCCTCTCCATCTTTGTCCTGGGCCAAGGTGTCGCTGAGGTAGATGTTGTTTTTGTTGTGCTTATCCGCACGAATACTCATAAGTATTTCGTTGTTTATACACCTGCTGGCGTAAGGGGCAATGCGAGCCTGCCGGCTGGCGTCAAAGGAGTCGATGGCTTTGATTAGGCCTATGGTGCCGATGGAAATCATATCCCCGGAGTCTCCGTCGGGGCCCACATATTTTTTGACTATATGGGCCACTAATCGCAGATTCCTCTCAATTAGCTGATCCCGTGCCCCCTTGTCTCCCAGATGGTAATACCGATGGATGAGTTCCTTTTCCTCCTCTGGAGACAGCGCCTTTGGGAAGGCACTTCCCAGGGAAAGCTGCCCGCTGATAGGCAGTAGTCGTGACAGTAATTTAAGTGCGTAAACAAAAAACTCTATCATAGTTTGCTCCAAAACTTTTGATAGAGTTTATGCAGGTGTTGCTTGTCTGTGAGCCAGTCCCGGCGGAAATGCTGTGCGCCAAATCAGCAGCTGTCCATGTGAACTGCGACTATTGTTATGTCAGAGTATCACAAGGCTGTCCAGAAAAAGGGCAACCCGGATTTTGACAGTTCCACAATTGTGTCGTATGCCCGTCGCCGACAATCCTCTGCAGTATCTCTTTGCCCCGAAATGGAGTATACCTCCATGCTGGTCAGCAAGTCATCAATCTCCTTGATGACTCTGTGTTCTGTCAACATATACAGGGGACGGGACTTTTTGGACCAATTATCCACGTAGTCAATGGTCTCCTGGGGGGAGTCGAGGTCAAGGGAAACCAGATCCTGGGCCAACTTATTACATGTTATATAGCAGGTCAATGTGCTGGTCAGCCCAATACTCAGAGCCAGCCCCGACACAATGGCCAGAATCAACAGGGTTTTGCGATATTTATTCATTTGCTCCCTCCTTACACTGAACAAACAGACTGCCGTCAGGCTCCATGGTACATATAAAAACCTTTGCCGGATCGGTTATGCCGTGATCTTTAAGCCTCTTCATCAACCATTTCTTATCCTTGCCAAATATTGCCAAAGATTCCTCTACTACCACCCCGTCGATAATCAGCTCGGAAGGGTAGGCCTGGGTGTCGTATACGTTCAGCTGCCCATTGGACTCCATAATCGCCCAACGCACATTGGAAATTCCATCTGCTCCTGCGCACCTCAGCTGACACAGCAGGTCTGTGGTGGTAATCAGTTCTCTCTGCATATTGGGAACATCCAGCTTGCCCTCTTTGATCAACAGGGAGGGACGGCCGCATAAAAGCTCTCTGAATCTGAGACTTTTGAGGGACAGGGCAGATACAGCCAGCTGCAGTGCTAACACGGTTGCCAGTGGCAAGGCACTGTATAAAAGGGGTATACCAGGGTCTTCCATAGGCAGCACCACCAGCTCCGAAACAACCATTGTCACAATGAATTCATAGGGTTGTAGTTCTCCAATCTGGCGTTTGCCCATAAGTCTTATAGAAATAAGAGCCAGAGAAAATAGAATAATCGTCTTTAGAATCATCAACATAGCGACACCTCCTGTTTAGATATTCTTGACGCGATTTGATGCAATTAATCCTATTTGTTAACGAAGGGAAAATAATTATAAAATTGGCAATTCCAGGTGCAGACAGCCAAATAGATTTGTTATAATAGTATTAGTCATAAATAGGAGGAGCCCCATGAACAATAATCAGATTACAGTATTAGTTGTAGATGACGACAGAAATATATGCGAGCTTATTCGCCTATACATGGTCAAGGATGGGTTTAGAGTATTGTTGGCATACGATGGCAAGACAGCTCTGGATATTATCAGGACGAGGGAGCCGGACATTGTTGTATTGGACATTATGTTGCCAGAGCTTGATGGGTATCAGGTTCTGACTAAGATGAGAGCTTTTAGCAACATCCCGGTAATATTGCTTTCTGCTAAGGGCGAGGTTACGGACAAAGTGGTTGGTCTGGAACTGGGTGCTGACGATTATATGACTAAGCCCTTTGAGACTAAGGAGCTCGTGGCCAGAGTCAGAGCCAGGATCCGCGGCAAAGAAAATGTTGTAGAGGAGAAAAAGCGAGTTAATGTGGTGGATTACCCCAACCTCTGCATCAACAAGGAGAATTATACCGTCACCATACGTGGCAAGCAGATTGATATGCCCCCCAGAGAATTGGAACTACTATTCTTCTTGGCCTCTAACCCTAACAAGGTCTTTACCAGAGAACAGTTGCTTGAGAAGGTATGGGGCTTTGACTTCTTTGGCGATTCCAGGACCGTAGATGTTCACGTCAAGAGAGTACGCGAAAAGTTAAAGCCTGACAATGACGACTGGTCGCTCAGAACGGTGTGGGCTGTAGGTTACAAGTTCGAGCTAAGGGTATAGTATGAGACGATACCGGGTAATGAGACCCTTATGGGTTAAGTTGGTTTTCGCCCTGATGGTAGTGGCCGGGGTTGGTTTTGTGGTGTCTGGAATATCACAGATATACCAGATGACCAGCTACATCCGTGTTCAGAAGTTCTCAATGATATCTGGAGCTGTCGAAAGGGTAGCCAGTGAGCTGAAGACATACGTTTATGCGGGGCCACTGTCCAGCACACCCGAACAGCAGAACCTTAGATTAGAGATGCTTAAGTCAACCATGAGGAGGGAGTCTGAGCACTTAGGCAATGCCCAGGTGTGGATTGTGGACCAGGAGGGATATATCCGCCTGACCTATCCGGAGCTGGATGATTCCCTTAAGAGTCAGTATGTTACATCGGCCAATGGAGACATGCAGATCCCGGAGCAGGCCCTGGAACTGTTGGATAAGGACCCGGATTCATACACCAGCATTACAGGAGACTTTTATGGCATACTGACCCATGACAGTTTTGAACGGGATGTGGATGCCCGTTGGGACATAATATCCCATGTGGTTCAGTTGCAGGCATCGAGAGAAACGTCGGAATTCCTGGTCATAATCAGTGTTCCACACAGAGCCTTGTCCATTTTCACAATGCCAATTGCACAGATGTTCTTTACGTCATTTATTATGACGTCTCTGTTTTGCCTGATGCTGGCGCTGCTGATTGCCAGACCCATGACCAGGCAGATAACAGGCATGAGAATCGCAGCCCAAAAGATTGCCTCGGGTGATTATGACGTGGCACTGCCCGAGACCTCGTCGGATGAGGTTGGCGAATTGGTCAAGAGTTTCAACCAGATGGCAGAGAGCCTGAAGGGGTTGGAGAGCATGAGGAGCCAGTTTGTCTCCAACATTTCCCACGAGTTGAGGACTCCCATGACGAGCATTCTGGGATTTATCGAGGGCATTCAGGATGGCACTATACCCCCCGAACAGCATGATTATTATATCTCTCTGGTTAGAGACGAGGTCCGCCGCTTGCACAAGCTTACCAACGACCTTTTGGAATTAACCAGGATGGAGTCCGGACGGTCAGGCATTAAGATGGCCAGGACTAACATCAGTGAATTGTGCCGCCGCAGTCTCATTAGTTTGGGCCCTCTTTTTGACGAAAAGGAGTTAGAGATCAGGGCAGAGTTGGGCGATGAAGAGATGTATGCCATGTGCGACGAGGACATGATACGTCGCGTAATGGTGAACATATTGCACAACTCCATAAAGTTCACTCCCAGGGGAGGCGAGGTGACGGTATCTTTGTCCACAAACCGTTCTAAGATTATTGTGTCCGTAAGGGACTCGGGACCAGGTTTGAGTCAGGAGGATATTAGTCGCATGTGGGAGAGGTTCTACAAGGCAGACAAATCCAGGAGCCAAAATGCTGAGGGAATGGGTTTGGGAATGTCGATTGCATGGAATATTATTAAGGAACATGGCGAAACCATCAGGGCATACAACAGCCAGGATGGTGGAGCAGTATTTACGTTTACATTGAACAAGGAGAACAGTTAATGAGCCACCAAGAAATTCGGGTAGACTACGATTACCACAATTATGCAGGGGGGTCAGAAACACCCAAGGTGCAGAATAGATATTATAGTCTTCGTAGCCTGATAGTTACGGCAATAGCAGCCGTTTTGGCAGCTGTAATGATTATGTCCATATGCCTGGTGACATTTTTGCCAGGAGTATTAAGGCGCATGGGGTATGCCAAGCTATCAGAGATCCAGGGCCAGCAGATTACCATAGTGCCAGGTCAGGAGTATACAGACGTGGAGGCAGTGGCGGTCAAAGCTTGCCCTTCCATTGTAGGGGTTGTTACCTCCTATTTGAGTGCCGGCGATTCGCTGCTTGGTTCCTACGAGGGCCAGGGTCAGGGATCTGGTATTGTTCTGGATACTAAGGGACATATTCTGACTAACTACCATGTTATCAGCAAGGCCGTTGGGACGGGCATAGAGCTTGCAAAGGGCAGTTCCATCAAGGTTGTGTTGCCCAGCAATGTGGAGAAATATTATGAGGCAACTATTGTGGGATATGACTCCAAGACGGACCTGGCAGTTATCAAAATAAACGCATCCGGGCTGGTGCCTGCTACTATAGGAAATTCATCCTCCCTCAAGGTGGGACAGAAGGTGGTGGCTATTGGCAATCCAATGGGTATTGACTTTATGGGATCTGTCACCGTTGGATACATCAGTGGTCTGGACAGGAGCGGTACAGGGATGAATGAGTTCAGCCTTATTCAGACCGATGCAGCTATCAATAACGGTAATAGTGGTGGAGCACTGGTGAATATGGCAGGCCAGGTTATAGGCATCAATTCACTTAAGGCATCCAGCTCATCATACGAGGGCATGGGGTTCGCAATCCCCATCAACGAGGCCATGGAGGTGGTCAGCGACTTGATCGAGTTTAACCACCGCACAGGACGACCATATCTGGGAATCAGCATGGACACCTCATATACAGACGCAGTAGCTCAGCAATTTGGGTTGCCATCAGGAGTCCTTATAGTTGAGGTGGTAGAGGGAGCCGCTGCACAAAAGGCGGGAGTGCAGGCGTATGACATCATCACCCACGTGACTGTGAAAACAAGTGGTGCCAATTCAGCACCTGTAGAGATTAAGTACTACACAGACCTGACAGATCTCCTGACAAACTGTAATCCAGGAGATTCGCTGGAACTAAAGGTCTACCGAGATCCTCAACTGGATGGCAAAGATGTGACGAATCTGGATATAGTAGTTGTTCTTGGGGAGATGGACTTTTCCAATTAAAAAGAATTTAACAGATGTTCGTATTGAGCATCCGTTTTGTTCATTATCGGGGAATTATCTCATATCATTTAACAAAAAACTTGGAGTGTTATGAAGATAATAAGCACGGGTCAGGTAGGGAGGGCCTTTATACCGATAATTACGGGGGTTCTTTTAGTAGCCACATTTTGGGTGGCAGAAGCTACTATTGGCAAGGAGGAACCCAGGATTACCTCAGAAGAAAGCTGTTGCCTGACATATTTACCACACAGCGACAACCAGACCGACGCCCTGGAGGCATCAGCGGTCACAATGGGATGGGGATTGTCCTGGAGAAAGGGGAGCACCGAGCCCATCACCGATCCCGGGTCTGAGGATTTGCTGAGTAAATACGGCGGGGTATTCAGGGGAGACGCAAGCAGCAGGGAAATATACCTCACCTTTGACCTAGGTTACGAGGCGGGGTATACGGAGCAAATACTGGACACCCTCAAGGAGAAGGATGTAAAGGCTATTTTCTTTCTGCTAAAAAATTACGTGGAGCGGAACCCGGATATCGTGCGCAGGATGATTGATGAGGGCCACATAATAGGGAACCACAGCATGAATCACAAGAGTCTTACAACTCTTGATAGTCAGACTTTTGACCAGGAGGTGGATGGATTCAATGAGATGATGCAGAGGGAGTTTGGCATTACCACCACATTCTTCAGGCCACCCTGCGGAGAGTATAACGAATCTGTGTTGTCCAGACTGCATGAAAAGGGGTACACCACGCTTTTTTGGAGTTTTGCATATAAGGACTGGGACAAGGATTCGCCAAAGGGGGCGGACTACGCCGTTGACAAGATAATATCAAAATTACACAACGGAATGGTGATTTTGCTCCACTCAGCAACTCCTGACAACGCTCAGGCACTGGCAAAAGTAATAGATACAGCAAGAATTGAGGGGTATGCCTTTGGTCATCCGGAAAAACTGGGAAATAATCGATAAAATATTGTTAAATTACTAAAAATGTCACTTATAGATGGCGTTATAGGACTTTACAAAAAAAAGTATTTGAGTTATCTTAATAATGTATCTAAGCGGCATATTGCCGTAATTTTTCTAAGGAGGAAAGAATAGTGAAGATTACAAAGAAGCTTATTGCTCTCTTGCTGGTCGCCGCTATGGCATTGTCTTTCGCTGCTTGTGGCGGAGATAAGACACAGGATGATCCTACAACTGGTGGTAATAATGGTGGAACAAGCACACCTACTCCTACACCAGGTATTGTAAATCCAGAGGGTATAAACCTTGAGGGAAGAGAGATTAAGAGAATGTACTGGTGGGCAGAGACAGAGCCGGATCCAAATTCCAGCCTTGCAGCAGAAGCACAGTATAACTTTAATCAGAACATCTACAAGACATACAATTTCACAATTAAGTATGTTGAGGGCAACTATGACTCATACGTTGCTGATATCGTTAAGAGCGTTAGCTCCACTCAGGATGGTAAGAACCTGAAGACAGATATCACAGACTTGGCACCCAAGTGGTTGTTCCCCGGACTTATTTCTGCAGGTTATCTGTATGCATGGGATGATTCTGAGTATCTCAATGCAAACGATGCAAAGTGGAACCAGGAAGTTAAGGATGTATGTACATACAATGGTAAGGTTTACGGCGGATGGTTGATGCCTTTCTATGCTAGAGACGTTATCTTCTGGAACCAGACAATGTTCGAGAAGGAAGGTCTTGAGAGCCTTTACACATTGATGGAGAACAAGCAGTGGAACTGGGATAAGTTTGAAGAGTACTGCAAGAAGTTGACACAGGATACAGACTCCGACTCCGTAACAGACATTTACGCATTCGGTGGTTCTAACCTTGAGTCTCACTTCATCTTCAACAACGGTGGTAAGACACTTGAGTACGATGAGAATGGTAAGCCCGTCTGGGTAATGGATGATGCTAAGACAATCGAGGCTCTCCAGTTCTTCACAGACATGCAGAACGCAGGCTACTATGCAACAGGTTCCAGCGATGGTAACGCAGCTTGGGACTGGTATGCAACAGACTTTGCTAACTCCAAGATCGCTATGTGCGGATTTGGTTTCTATCAGGCAAAGACATACACAGGAAATGACGCAACTCCTGGTACAATGGCTGATACATTTGGTATCACAACAGCTCCTCTCGGAAACAGCAATCTTGACGGCGATTACAAGTGGGCAGTTGCTGACTTCAACGTAACAGCAATTCTTGCTGCATCCTACAACGTTGAGGACGTTGCATTTGCATTCAACAAGTTGTCCGACACAGCAATCTCTGAGGAGTATTGGGATGACCAGTATGAGTCCGAGGTTAAGGACGCTACAACGCTTGCTTGGGCAAAGAAGATCTTCTGGGAAGATGTTAACGAGATTGACTACCTGCGTATCTACACTGTAACAGGTGATGGCTGGTACGATTACAGCGGCAGATTCCTTTCTGAGGGTGTTCAGACAGTTATCGAAGAGGTTAAGGCTGCACAGCAGGCACTTCTTGATGATCTGTACAACAACAACTAATAATAGTCAGGACTATTATAGAGGGTTAACCGAAGGGTTAGCCCTCTTTTTGTTATTTGCCACAAAATATGCAACGAATCTCTATAATTATTGCGGATATTAGACAATAAATTAGATGACATATTCAAATTATTGAGTTAAAATAAAAACACGAATATGTATAGGAGGAACAATCATGCGCAAATCAATGATTAGCATTTTGCTTGCTGGTGGACAAGGTTCTCGTTTGGGCGTATTGACTAAGCACGTGGCTAAGCCAGCCGTGTCTTATGGTGGCAAGTATAGGATAATCGATTTCCCACTTAGCAATTGCATTAATTCCGGCGTTGATACTGTAGGTGTATGTACTCAGTACCAGCCTCTGAAGCTCAACCACCACATAGGTATTGGCAAACCCTGGGATCTGGACCGTATTAATGGAGGAGTTACAGTATTGTCTCCCTATCTCAAGGCAGAAGTAGGACAGTGGTATCTTGGTACAGCTAATGCTGTGTGCCAGAACATAGACTACATAGACAGCTATGACCCTGATTACATTCTCATTCTGTCCGGAGATCATATTTATAAGATGGATTATTCCAAGATGCTTGAATATCATGTCAAGCACGAGGCAGATGCTACCATTTCAGTTATTAACGTAACCATGGAGGAGGCCACCAGATACGGTATCATGAATACCCATCCCGATGGCCGCATCTACGAGTTTGAGGAAAAGCCAGCCAACCCTAAGTCTACTTTGGCATCCATGGGTATTTACATCTTCACATGGAAGACTCTTAAGAACTATTTGCTCAAGGATGATGCCATTTCCACATCTGATCACGATTTTGGAAAGAATATTATTCCCAATATGTTAAATGACGGCAAGAGCATGTGGGCATACGAGTTTGAGGGTTACTGGAAGGACGTTGGAACTATTCAGGCATATTGGGAGTCCAATATGGATTTGGTTAAACGCAATCCTGAGCTGGATCTGTTTGACCCTCAGTGGAAGATCTATACTCCCAACCCAGTTGAACCGGCACATTGGATTGCACCTACAGGTGTGGTTAAGACTTCTGTTATCGCAGAGGGCTGTATAGTCAGAGGTACAGTGCGCAACTCTGTTATCTTCCCCGGAGTTATTATCGAAGAAGGTGTGGAGATAGTTGATTCTATCGTTATGTCTGGCACTGTTATTGGCAAGAATAGCCGTATTACTAAGAGCATAATTGGCGAGCATGCCACATTGGGAGACAATGTAGTTCTTGGAGAGGGCGAGGACACTATTAATGTGGATAAGCCTAAGATCTACTTCTCTGGCATTACAGTAGTTGGCGACAATGCCATTATCCCTGAAGGAGCCAAGCTGGGCAAGAACGTAATGGTAGATGAGGATGTGGAGGCCAGCGATTTCGAGTCTCTTGATATCCCCTCTGGCGCAAGTGTTTACAGAAAGGAGATTACAGGATGAACAAATCTATCGTAGGCGTCATCATGGCGTCAGATATTGGCAATACATTCAGAGAACTTACAGATATTCGTTCAGTATCTGCTGTTCCAATGTGCGGCAAGTATAGGGCTATTGATTTTGCTGTTTCCAATATGGCCAATGCCAAGGTAAATACTGTTGGCGTTTTGATTCAGCATCAGTTCCGCTCCATCATGGACCATATGGGAGCTGGTAGCGACTGGGATTTGGATAGGCGTAACGGCGGTCTGTTCCTGTTCCCACCTGTTTTCACAGATATGTATCATCGTGGTTTGTACAAGGGAACTGCAGAGGCTCTGTACAGCAACATTGACTTCTTTAAGGAGAGCAAGCACGAGTGGGTTTTGATTGCAAAGGGTAGCACCATTTACAACCAGGATTACAATGACATCTTTGATTTCCATACCGATAGCGATGCAGATATCACCATTGGTTACAGATGCATGGACGATATTTCCGCAGAGGACTTGTCAGTACACACACTCATCGAGGTAGACGAGGACAACAACCTGGTCAACTTGGAGGATCGCCCGGCTCACCCCAGAGGCAACAAGGCCATGACAGGCACAGTATTTATGCGCAAGTCCTTGCTGATTGCTTTGCTGGAGGAGAATGCATCCAAGAACTACACAGACTTTAACAAGGATATCCTCCTTCGCAATATTGGCAGACTTAAGATTAAGTGCCATGAGTTCAAGGGTTACTGGAGAGCAATCAACAACCTTAGCTGCTACTACAACGCAAATATGGATATGCTTAAGCCCCATATTTACGAGGATCTCTTCCGCAAGGATAACAAGATCATGACTAAGGTTAAGGATGAGACTCCAGCCAAGTACACAGAGGATGCAGAGGTTAAGAACTCCATCGTTGCAGACGGCTGCATCATCGAGGGCAAGGTTGAGAACAGTATCTTGTTCAGAGGAGTTGTGGTTAAGAAGGGTACTACCATCAGGAACTCCATAATCATGCAGGGCACTGAAATCGGCGAGAATTGTTACATTGATTACTCTGTTTTGGATAAGAGTGTAATCATGGGCAATGACAAGCAGGTTCAGGGACTTCCCTCCAGACCTTACGTAATCCCCAAGGAGACAATTATCAGATAGGTCTTTTGGACAGTTTAGAGAGATTAAGCGCGACACCATATGGTGTTGCGCTTTTTTGTTGCGAAAAGATGGGCCTGTCGAAATTTGTATGATGCAAGAATGAGATTTGCCTGGTTCGGACGGCTGTCGAAAATAGCAGATTCAGATCGTTGCATGCCACAGCGTGTCGAAAAATAAGGAAATAGCGCAAAATGGCCTGTAATACCTTCCATTGACGCTGATTGTACGCTGGAATACCATTTGTGACAGGGGGGCTTATGGGGATTTACTTGGTTACGTTGTGCGTGGATGAGATGTTGTCCAATAGGATTAGTGAGTATTTGAGGGACCATTGGGAGAGAGTTCCTTGCTATAGGTATGTGTCCGGTAGCAGTGTGGAGTTAATAAACGATCTTTGGCCGGTGCTGGGCAGGGGGGATTGCGTGGTTGTTCTGGTGGAGTCGGCCATGGTAGCAGAGACTCGACAGATTGTGGATCAGGCTAAGATTGAGCACTCCTTGGGCGAGGGGGCTGTTCGCATGGGAGTTCTGACGACCCACGGAGAGAACATAGATAGGTATAGTGCACCATTATATGGCCCGCCAGGTGATATTCTCTCCTTAGCTTACGGACTGAGCGCCATGAGTTTTGATATATGCGGGGCAATAGCCGTTGTGTACCCTGCAGGTAGGGCTGCCAAGTTGATTGGAGGAGATTCGCCTGCCAAGATTACGGCCTCCCTTGGGCAGGAGGTTACCATGATTTGTACGGACGAGTATGGATGCGAGCTTGACAGCCAGGACAAGGGAGACAGTTTTATGAGGCTCATGTGTCATGCTCATATGGGTAATATTGGGGATATACAGCAATATTGCCATAAGGTAGATGGAGTATGGGTGTTGGATGCAGTGGGTTGTGCGCCAGAACTTTATGAGCTTTCTGAGAAATTGTCACAGTCCCTGGGAGAGCACATTTGCTCCACTACCCCAGGTGTTTCGTTGGTTATTCTGGGCAGCGGAGCCTGCAAACTCAATCTTGAAATAATGAGGCGTTGCAGGACCCTGATATGTATAGGCGATATACGAGAGATGGACCGGTTATTAGTTCGTTTTTTCGGGAGTGACGTGGGAGAGATATATGCTAAGACGGTTAATATTCCCGTGGAGGAATGGACCAGGTGTTGTGCCTGTGGGGAATGGAGGCAGCTGTGGCAAATGATTTAGGACAAGTGGTGGAGGCTGTCCGGCAGCAGGTAATCTCTACAGAAGGCGCCAGCGCCATTACCAAAATAGAGGAAAGGGCATTGGAGGCCATGTTGGACGAGAGCCGAGGCTCCTATATGTCCCTGGCAGATCGGCACAGAGTGGTAGAGCAAGTGGTGGCCTCACTGGTTGGAATGGATGTCCTAGAGCCATTAATCCAGGATGCCTCGGTGGACGAGATAATGGTAATGGGACCGGACAAGGTGTACACAGAGAGACATGGGAGATTGGTCAAGGAGGACATTATATTTCACAGCACAGACAGGTTGATGGATGTGGTTCGCCGCATTGCTCTTGGTGTAGACCGTCAGGTGAATCAATCCTTCCCCATAGCTGATCTCAGGATAGGAGATGGATCTAGAGTGAATGTGGTCCTACCTCCTGTTAGCCTGGATGGACCGGTAGTTACTATCCGCAAATTCAGTCCTAATCCATTTACCTTAGACAGGTTATTAGAGCTGGGTAGTTTGACTGAGGATCAGGCAATATTGCTTAGAAAATTGGTTCAGGACAGGAGGAATGTGTTTGTTAGCGGTGGCACTGGAACGGGCAAGACAAGTTTGTTGAATGCATTGTCTGCAGAGATTCCGGGGGATCAAAGGGTGGTGACAATAGAGGATTCTGCCGAGCTTAGGTTTAGTAATGTGGATAACCTGGTGCGATTGGAGTGCAGGACGGCCAATGTGGAGGGGCAGGGGGCCATCAACATGGACCAGCTGATTCGCACTGCTCTCAGACTCAGGCCAGACAGAATAATCGTCGGAGAGGTTAGAGGAGGTGAGGTGGTTAGCATGCTCCAGGCTATGAATACAGGACA
>JAZNEA010000050.1:0-3763 GCA_045588325.1 Clostridia bacterium | reverse complement strand
GTCAGCATCTCGCCAAATCTCTGGAAGTGCACAATCTCCCTCTCGCGCAGGAAGCGAATCGCATCGATTACATCGGGATCATCCACCAGTCGCAGGATGTTGTCGTAGGTCAATCGGGCCTTCTGCTCTGCTGCCAAATCCTCGAAGGTATCTGCCAGCGGATCCCCTGTTGACTGCAACGTTGCTGCTGTAAAGGGCTCACCCGACGCTGCCTGAGGGTACACGCCCGTTGTATGATCCACAAAATACGTGTCAAACCCACTGGCCTTTATCTGCTCCATGGACAAATTCCTGGTCAGCTGATAAATTATTGTGCCTATCATTTCCTGGTGATTCAGCTCCTCAGTGCCCACGTCCGTGAGAACGGCGATTCCCTTCTTAAAGGGCATAGCGAATCTCTGGTTCAGATAACGGGTCGCTGCCCCTGCCTCACCATCGGGTCCGCCCAACTGGGTGATGATGACCTTAGCTGCTGCCGGATCCGGCTTTTTAATGTTGATTGGATACTGTAATGTCTTCTGATAATACCACATACTATACCTGCCTTTCCCATGGCCATGGTGAATCAATCCACTGCCAGTTGTCCGTACAATAGTTCCCCGCAATAGTCAGAGGTCCGAACCTCATCTCATATGAGCTAATCAGGTGACTTAGCTCCTCCCTGCTGGTGGTGTACATAGCAAGGGCATCTGCATCGTCTGGATGTGTGTCCAAAAAGAGTGCAGCTTCCAGCATTCCAAACCCTTGAACCTGTATGCATTTAATCATTTGTCTCTGTTCTTTCATTTGCAACACGCCCCCTGTCTGCCCTCGAAAGGCTTATCCAACACCGCAAAGATTGTTCCTCTGGCCAAACCCTCTTCCGGGCAATAAATATCGCTCCAAACCTGGGTGGGTACATATGCCATGGCCGGAACCATGTTCTTGATATACCCTGCCAATGTTCCCAGTGCATCACTGGCCACTGTGGGTGCTACGGGATGCTCCGGCTTAATTGCACAGCTTGCCATCATGTTTCTGTTGTCCCTGGCGTAGTTAGAGCTCATGTTATTTCTGCTTCTATTCTGTACCATTTAACTGTTTCTCCTTATTTGTTTGTTTAGTTAAAAATATGCAAAAAAACAGACTTTGTGCAGGATGTCAGGCATACGTGTGTTATTTAAACGTTTTTGTGCAAAATTTTAGTGGAAAATGCGGTCGAAGATGGTTTATTTTCCTTGACAATACGACCTTCTAATAGGTAGAATGGACGATGTAGAATCGGCTTTAGACTAGGTTTGCCATGTCCATTTTTTAGCCGCAGCTACTAATATATCAGGAGGAATCTCAAGATGAAATACGGTTATTTTGATAACAAAAATCGTGAGTATGTTATCGAAAAGGTTGATCTCCCTATGTCTTGGACCAACTACCTTGGTACTGAGGATCTCGTAGGCGTTGTTAACCACACTGCTGGCGGCTACCTTTTCTACAAGTCCGCTGAACATCATAGAATCACTCGTTTCCACGCCAACGCTGTTCCCATGGACAGACCTGGACATTATGTTTACCTGCGTGACGACGAGACAGGAGAGTACTGGTCCATTTCCTGGCAGCCTGTAGGCCTTCCTTTGGATAAGGCTAACTATCAGTGCCGTCATGGTCAGTCCTACACAATTTACAGCTGCGAGTACAACGGCATTTATGCTGAGCAGAAGCTGTTTATCCCCAGAGGCAATCCCGTTGAGCTGTGGGACGTTAAGATCGTTAACAAGAGCGATCGTCCTCGTAAGATCAGCGTATTCAGCTATGCTGAGTTCTCCTACCATGACATTCCAGCAGATAATGCTAACTTCCAGGCTACTCTGTATTGCGCAGGCGGCAGCTACAAGGATGGCATCATCGAGCAGGATATGTACTATCTTGATGACGTTTATGAGTACTTTGCATCCGACTTCGAGCCCGACAGCTTTGACTGCGTACGTGAGGACTTCATCGGCGACTACCGCACAGAGGATAACCCAATCGGCGTAGAGCGCGGCGTTCTTTCCGGTTCCGAGGAGCTGGGTGGCAACCAGGCTGCTTCTCTCCACAAGAGATTTGAGATCGCAGCTGGCGCAGAGCAGAGATGCTGCTTCATGCTGGGCCATGGCCGCAGAGAGGTTGGCGCAGAGGTTAAGGCTAAGTACCTGACTCCTGAGTCCAGAGATAAGGCTCTCCAGGATCTTAAGGATTTCTGGGAGGCAAAGAGACAGAAGCTCCAGATCAACACTCCCAACGAGGACATGAACACAATGATCAACATCTGGAACCTGTATCAGGCAGAGGTTAACATCATGTTCTCCAGATTCGCTTCCTTCATCGAGGTTGGCGGACGTACAGGTCTGGGTTACAGAGATACAGCACAGGACGCTATGACAGTTCTGCACTCCAACGTTACAAAGTGTAAGCAGCGTATCGAGGAGTTGCTCCGCGGTCTTACAGCAGAGGGCTACGGTCTCCACTTGTTCACTCCTGAGTGGCTCACAGGCGATGAGGGTATGGGCTTCGATGCTTACAACGTAAGTAAAGAGGATCGTGCACTTCTTCACGATGCTGAGTGGGCTTGCTCCGATGACGCTCTGTGGTTGGTAACAACTATCGTTGAGTACATCAAGGAGACAGGTGATATCGACTTCGTTAACAAGAGTCTCCGTTATGCAGACTGGGGCAAGGGCTCCGTTTATGAGCATATGACCAAGATTCTCGACTTCTCCGACAAGTACGTTGGTATCCACGGCGTATGTCAGGGTCTGAGAGCTGACTGGTACGACTGCCTCAACTTGGGCGGTGGTGAGTCCGCAATGGTTAGCTTCCTGCATTACTGGGCATTGGACAACTTCCTTGAGTTGGCTGCTCGTCTGGGCAAGACTGAGGACGTTGAGAAGTACACAGCTATGAAGGCCAAGGTTAAGAAGGTTTGCGATGAGCAGCTTTGGGACGGTGCTTGGTATCTTCGTGGCTTCACAAAGGCTGGTCTTCCTATCGGTACAGATGCTGAGGAAGAGGGCAAGGTACATATGGAGTGTAACACATGGGCTGTTCTGTCCGGTGTTGCTGACTATGACAAGGGTATCCAGACAATGGATAGCGTTTATAAGTGGCTCCGCACTAAGTACGGTCTGCAGCTGAACGCTCCCGCATACACAAAGTGCAACTACGGCATTGGTTTCGTTACCAGAGTTTACCCCGGTCTCAAGGAGAACGGCGCTATCTTCTCCCATCCCAATCCTTGGGCATGGTGTGCTGAGGCAATTCTCGGCCGTGGTGACAGAGCTGAGGAGCTGTACAATGACCTGTGTCCCGCTCGTCAGAACGACATCATCGAGATTCGTCAGGCTGAGCCCTACAGCTACTGCCAGTTCATCTATGGTCCCGACCATAAGTATCACGGCAGAGCTCGTCACCCCTTCATGACAGGTTCCGGCGGATGGTCCTACATCGCTGTTACTCGTTACATGCTGGGTATGCACCCCAACTTCGATTCACTGGATATCAATCCTTGTATCCCCGCTAAGTGGGATGGCTTCACAGCTCGCAGAGAGTGGAGAGGCGCTGTTTACAACATCACTGTTGAGAACCCCAACCACGTTTGCAAGGGCGTTAAGGAGCTGTATGTCAACGGTGAGGCAGTTGATTGCGTAAAGCAGTTCCCTGCAGGCACAACCGTTGAGGTTAAGGTAGTTCTGGGATAATTTAATCCCTTTGGAGAGGCGAGGGGCAAAGGCTATGCTCGGGGGGGTTT
>JAZNEA010000049.1:0-7761 GCA_045588325.1 Clostridia bacterium | reverse complement strand
CTGTGAAGTACTAACAGAGAAAAGAACTACAGAGGCATACCAGATATTAAAGAGATACCTGGATACAAAGGATATCTACAAATACAGATATATCCTGTCTGTTATATTTGCCTTTGACCAGTCAGTTGAACTCAGTGACTACTTTATAAGTGCCTTACAGAGTGATAATAGGTGGTTTGTAACAGCTGCTATGGGTCATTTAATCCATAGAAATTTATGGGTTTCAGATGATCAGGTTCTTTCTTGCTTTGAAAAGAACCAAAGCTGGATTGATTCGTATTACCTCCAAATTCTTACTAAAATAGAGAAGACCTCCCATCATGTTGAAAGGATAATCAAGTTATTCAATTCCTCCTCTTCAAACAGCGCTAGAATAGCCATTGCAGAATGTCTTGTTTCCTTTGCTATGCAAGACAACTACTTGAAACTATTTAATATGCTGTCCAATAGCGATATACCCAAATTACGTCTGTGCGCCTGTCGCATCGCAAGTATATTTGGCAGAGGAGATTTGCTACTTCCATTCAAAGAGGATCCCGATGGACACATCAGAAAATTTGTGAATCGAGCGCTGAATTTGTAAAATCTTTAAAACCACCTAGTTTTCTATTGGTTAAACCAGAAAATTCAATATAATATTTATGCTCATATTAATGTTAATGGTCGAAAAATTGACTATAATACAAGGGCAATCCAATAGCAAAAAGGCAGTATCATGGATAATAATATAAAAACCACTACAACCAGCACATCTCCTCTCAGGAGAGCATATATTGCACGACTTGTTGGTCGCATATTAGTTTTGTGCCTTTCTATCGTTATATTATTTATCGCTCCATCTCAATATGACATTCTGATCGGATTCAATTTTTTTAAGAAGTTTTCCATTTTTCACATTCTGTGGGTTCTATGGCTAATCGATATGGTTTGTCAGCTAATACCTATAAAGGACAAGATTCCTCTGGGCTCACAAAAGCTGTTCCAGCAGAGGTTTAAGCCTATTAAGGATAAGATTAACTACAAGTCCCTTAAGAATTACATCGTCACAACAACGACTGCAGCATACAAGGTTATGATTTTATGGGTTCTCTTAATCTCGCTGATCGGGATTCTATATTACATGCAGATTCTAAGCCGCAATCTTCTATTAATTTGCTCCGTAATATTTTACGTCTGTGACCTGATATGCGTTCTGATCTGGTGTCCTTTCAGATTGATACTTAAGAATAAGTGCTGTACCACATGCCGGATTTTCAATTGAGATCATATGATGATGTTTAGTCCACTGATTTTTATTGGAGGCTTTTTCTCTATCAGTCTTGTTGCACTATCACTCATAATATGGCTTATCTGGGAACTCTCCGTCCTGATTTATCCAGAACGATTTTGGGAATTCTCAAATGAGGCGTTGAAGTGTTCCAACTGCACAGATAAACTGTGCACTCAGTATTGTCAAAAACTCAGGAGGCACAAATGAAAAGTGATAAGAATATTTTAATAGCCTTTTTGCTAAACCTTTTCTTTTCTATATTTGAATTAGTTGGCGGAATCTTTACAAATAGTATTGCCATCGCCTCAGATGCTCTCCATGATTTGGGGGATAGTATCAGCATTGGCATATCTTATTTTCTCGAAAGAAAGAGTAAGCAGGCACCAGATAAGACCTACACATATGGATACAGACGTTTTTCTGTGCTAGGTGGCATTATCACAACCACCATATTGCTTGTGGGATCTATAATCGTGATACTTAGCTCTATTTGGAGATTATTTAACCCTGAGCCAATTAACTATGGCGGCATGATATTGTTTGCAATTATTGGATTATTGGTTAATCTGGCCGCTGCTTACTTCACTAGAGAAGGAGACTCCCTGGGCCAAAAGGCAGTTAATCTGCATATGCTGGAGGATGTGCTCGGATGGGCTGTTGTATTAATTGGCGCCATTATAATGAACTTCACCGATATTGCTGTTTTTGACTCCATTATGTCCTTGGGCGTTGCTGTGTTTATACTGATTAACTCAGTCAAAAATCTTAAGGAGATACTTGATTTGTTCCTTGAAAAGATTCCAAATGGCATCAATGTTGAGGAAATTGCTGAGCACATTTTACATATTGATGGCGTGTTGAACGTCCATCACATCCACATATGGAGTCACGACGGATACAACAATTATGCCACGTTACATGTAGTTGCAGAGGGAGACTATCCCATGCTGAAGAACCATATCAAGGAAGAATTAAGAGAACATGGCATTACACATTCCACTTTAGAAATGGAGCATCCTGACGAATTTTGTCTGGAAACTGATTGCCATGTAGGAGAGGGACACTCCCACCACCATCACGGACACCATCACCACGGGCATCACCATCATCACCACTAATGAACAAATTAAACTTAGATAAATCTAAAATACTAGTTATCATAATTTATATTGTGCTAGTCATAGTATGCTATCAACTTCAGTTTGGATGCATTTATCAGAACTTTTTTGGCGTAAGATGTCCCGGATGTGGTATGACACGAGCAATAATCTCTGCTATGAAGCTTGATTTCAAGGCCGCATTTACTCATCACAGCATGTTTTGGTCGATGCCAGTATTAGGACTTTACTACCTTTGCGATGGATCGCCCTTCAAGTCAAAAATGATTAATCGATTGATATTTGCCATGATCATGCTTGGATTTATCGTTAACTGGATAATACGCCTTTGTATTGACTAAACAAGTTATAAAATTGTAAAATTATTAAAAAATTTGGAGGTATGATTATGTATTGTAAGAATTGTGGCGAATCACTCAATGATAACCAAGCCATTTGCGTTAAGTGTGGAGTTAAAGTAGGTGATGGCACTGCTTTCTGTCCTAATTGTGGTCAGGAAACAGCTCCTGGTCAGGACGTATGTCTTAATTGCGGTGTTTCTCTTAAGCCTGCTCCTAAGGCACTTGCCGGACAGGATAAGATCGTAATTATTCTGATTGCCCTTTTCCTCGGTGGCATCGGTGTCCACAACTTTATGATGGGTGAGAATAAGAAGGGTATTTTTAGAATCCTCACATCCGTATTCTGCTTTGGAATTGGTGGTATTTTTGCTTTGATTGACCTTATTAAGGTTGCTGCTGACAAGTACGTTGTAGATCCTACAAAGCTTATCTAATATATTTTTTACATATTCGATTTTGGACAGGTTGATTCCTGTCCTTTTTTTTGCAATTCTTCTCCAAATTCGACAATAATGTGAAATATCTTCACACTTTTAAGGAGAATATTGTCTTATAATCGTTTTTAAAAAAGAACGGAGTTTATTTAATGATTAAGACAGTATTAGTTATTCGGAATTACAGCGAACGAGAATTCTTGTCAAAGTCCATAAGGAGAGACAACAGGTTTCAGTTATTGGGTGCGCTAGACTCATTTCAGTCATTGATTGATCTGACAAACAGGACCAATATTGACTGTGTTATCTGTGAGAGCACAGCCAAAGACATGGACTATATAGAGTGTTCTCAACGACTTAAGTACAAAATCGGCGATCATTCCCCAAGATTTATAGTACTATGTTCAAGCATTTCCTCATCTTCCTTCGAAAGAATGTTATCATTGGGTGCAACAGATGTATTGAGATCAAACATAAATACAACACATTTAATGGATAGAATTGCGTCCGTTGTCCAGGACGATTCTCAATTAATGCTGCGGGAGAGTGTTGCCAAATACAATCAACCAGAGAGCGAAATTAAAAGATGGCTTATGAAACTTGAGATATCTCCAAAACTACTTGGCCACAAATATCTGACATCAGCAATTGAGTTTTGCATTGGCGATCCAGATATGTTATACAACGTGTCAAAAAACTTGTATGTTGAGATCGCGCATATATATGACACAAAACCTGAGAATGTAGAGAGAGCAATTCGTCATTCAATTGATGTTATGTGGAAAAATGCCAGCTCCAGGTACATTAATGAACTATTTAATAACCCAATGAAGGCTAATTGTCGCAAACCAACCAATTGCGAATTGCTAGCTGCTATATATGAGAAGGTAAGCGAAGTCCGCATACATCAAGAGACTCCAAGAACTCGTGAGGCAAAGGAGCCTCAATACACGTAGATATATGTGTTACAGGGTGATTAAAGGTAACCCTGGCACAATGCAATGCCTGGCCAGTTATTTCTGGGGACCCCACATGATAAAGCGAATCACCATGTAATGGGCAACCAATTGACATAAAATGGACTCTGATCTGATGGGTGCGCCCAGTGTGTAACTTGGCCAGAACAAGTGCATGTGAATCTGTTTTGTCCAACACTCTATATTCTGTAAGTGCTGACTTACCATCTGGAATGCAACTCATTCTGAATGATCTCTGATCATCCTTGCCAATAGGCATGTCTATAATACCAGCGTCACTTTCGGGAACACCATCAGTAATTAATAAATACTCCTTGGAATATCCTTGCTTCATCTGTAATTGATGCTGAATATGTGGATACCTGGCAAAGAGAATAATACCTGTTGTATCTCTGTCCAATCTGGACAGTGGACGAATTGGCCCATCGGATATTCCAAGCTTATTCTGCATTGCAAGAACTCCTGCAATAATATTTATATCGTCGTCATCGTACATACGATACATACCGATCCCGGCAGGTTTATTAATAGCAAATAGATAGTCGTCAAAATATATGGGTTCAAAGCCTAAGTCATAAGGCCTTTCGTTTGTGTCCTTTTCTGGAACTGAGATAAATATGACATCATTTGTCCTGACAATATGTCCCATGTGGCAGGGAATACCATTGACACTGGCTCCATCGCACACCTTGATGCGTCTGATCATAGAAGTAGAAAAGCCATATTTGGCCTTAAGACAACCGCCTAATTTGTATCCATCATGAATGTTTTCAACAATAAAATTCAGCTCCATATCTACCTCCAAGGATGTATGATAACATGATTTCCTTTATTCGCAAATTGTGTTATCATTTCATTTAAGATTGGAGGTAGTATGAGCACAGTCAGACATAAGAGCAATAAGCATACAGGTCTTTTCGTAGGTATAGCAGTAGTTATCATACTTTTTGCCTGTCTTATTGCATATTGGATCACTAAGGACTCACCTGATGTAGAGCCTATTGTGCACGGCAGCATTACACACTCCACTGATATTAAGGCTTTCTTTATCAGAGATGAGGAGATTCTTACAACACCTTCCGAAGGCTACCTTGTCAGTGATATCAAAGAAGGGGAGAGAGTAGCTACCAACCAGGTTATCTTTAGCTCCGTTGATCAGGACTCATACTCTTTGGTCGATTCCATCCGTCAATTAGATTCCGAGATTTTCACTGCTTTGATTTCATCATCTGTCAACAAAAATCTTTTTGCGGAAAAAGATGCCATTCTCAATAAATCTATTACAGAGTCACTTAAAAATATGGTTTCGTCTGTATCCAAGGGGTCTTATTCTATGCTGGGCATTTATACAGGCAATGTTAACGACGCTCTTTCTGATAAGTACGACACATATATTAAGTTTGGTGATACATCCATTGGTGAGGTTAACAACCTGATAGCACGACGCAAGTCTTATGAGCTTTCTTTGTCTGCCCATACCACAAACGTCAAAGCTAAGAATTCATGCACAATTTCTTACAATATTTATAACATTCCCAAAATATGTGAATTTGACAGCATCGCAACTCTTCAAGCTTCCTATTTGGACAAATTCACAGCCAAGGAGAAGACTTCTCAGTTAGACCAGTTGTATACTGCCGGAACCGATATTGTTCGCGTGGTTTACGGCTATGAATACTATATCGCATTTACAGTCACAGAAAAGCAATATGCGGACATGTATTATCTGAACAACTACAGTGTTCGTCTGTCCAATGGTACAACTATTCCGTGTGAGCTGGTACAGTATAACGACTGCAGAAACGAATCTGGCAAGTATACTGCCATTTTTAAGACCAGATACGGCTTAGATGATACTATTGGACTCATGTACGATGAGGAGGCCCAACTTATTCTTAAAGATTACGAGGGCTTTAAGGTACGCCTTAGCAGCATCTTTGATTACAACAGCACAACTGGTGAGGGCTCCATATACATACTTTCAAAAATTGGCGCCGCTGAGAAGAGAACTGTCAAGGTTTTGGCCCAGGATACATATTTTGCCATAATTGAGGAGATCCCCAACAAGTACGATGACCACATCATTTTGTACGACGAGATCATTGTAAATCCATCATCCGTTATTGAGGGCCAGATTGTAAGATGATAAATAAGATACACGTAGATATTGATACCATAAAGCGTAACGCAGAATCTATCCAGAGCAGAGTAGAGCAGTCATGCATTGCTTCAGGCCGGTCCTCTCAGGATGTGAAGGTTGTCTGTGTTTCTAAATATGTATATCCAGAGACCATCGCCGCAATGGCAGCCAGTGGCATAACTTCTTTTGGAGAAAACAGAGTAGATGAAATCCTGGCAAAAGAAGACTATTGCAGGGAGCTTGGGTATGACAACCTTGATTGGCACCTTATCGGACATCTTCAAACAAACAAGGTAAAAAAGCTGATCAACAGGGATTACATTATCCATTCATGTGACTCAATTTCTCTTCTTGATAAGCTTAATACACTTAGCGCCCAAGATGGCATCAGGAGACAAGTTATGCTGGAATTTAATATCTCCGGAGAAGAATCAAAATCAGGATTTTCGCCACAGGATTTTAATATGTTGATGGATCATTGTCCTCAGTATGAAAATTTATCTTTTTGTGGGCTTATGACAATGGCCCCAAAAGATGCAAATTCCCACCTATTGGGTCAAGTATTCTCTGCAGCACACAAAATGTATGTTGACATAGGCTCAAAAAACGTCGATAATATGCCTATGATGTATCTTTCTATGGGTATGTCATCAGACTTTGAGATAGCCATTCGAGAGGGAGCTAACCTCCTCAGAATTGGTAGCACATTTTTCAAATAACAGGAGTGAACAATCATGGCAAAGAAATCTTTTTTGGGCTTATTCACCGACGTAATGCCTAACCGCAATACTGATCGTACTGATGATTATAGAGTAGAAGTAGACGAGGAGTATTTCGATAACGACGAGTACGAGGAGACCCCTCGCCGCACCAGGAGCCGTGCAGAGGAGGACGATATTTACTATACCGACCTTAATCGCGAGGAAGCTGCTCCCACCAGACCTGTTACAAAGCCTGATTTTGGTAAGAACATAACACAGATTAATCACCGTAAGGGCTCTGTAGGTTCTACTGTTATTTATGTTGATCCTGAGGAAGTTGACGTTGCATATCCTTTGGTTGGATATCTCAAGGACGAGATGACAATTATTTTGTCTCTTGCTAAGGCCAGGGACGACAAGGAGGCTCGTCGTATCGTTGACTTTATGAGTGGTGCTGCATGTGCCCTTGAGGGAACTGTTCAGAGAGTTGCCCCTCAGACCTTCGTTATCACTCCCAGTGGAGTTGAGAATATTGACAAGAGAACAAACTAATTGGAGTAACCAATGAATTTTTCTAAAGATAATATTAGTTCAACACAATTCAGCTCTAAGATGAAGGGCTATAACAAGGACGAGGTTTCTGCCTTTGTTGATAAGGTTGCCTACGATTATGCAGAGTTTGATGCACAGATTGCATCGCTGAATGCCAAGGTCGCTGAATTGACTCAGCAGCTGGATAGATACAGAGAACTGGAGTCTACTATGCAGCAGACCCTATCT
>JAZNEA010000048.1:0-5033 GCA_045588325.1 Clostridia bacterium | reverse complement strand
GGCCACGCAGCCTTTGACCCAGCAGCAGGTGCCGGAGCCGGCGGATTTGGAGGCTTTGGTGGATTTGGCGGTGCTGGTTTTGATTTTGGCGACATCTTTGACTCATTCTTTGGAGGCGGAGCTGGCAGGACATCTAATCCCAACGTACCAAGAGCGGGACAAAACATAGAGGTTAATGTTACAATTACATTTGAAGAGGCAGCAGCAGGTGTAGAGAAGCAGATTAGCTACTACAGAACTGAGAAGTGCGACTCATGCAGTGGATCAGGAGCTAAGGATCCCAATTCCGTGACCAAGTGTTCTATGTGTGGTGGTAGTGGACGCATCAATGTTCGCCAGAATATGGGATTTGCCCAGTACACCACAGTTAAGGAGTGCGACGCCTGTCATGGTACTGGTAAAATCATCAAGGAACCATGTCAGAAGTGCGGAGGCAAAGGAACTAACCGTAGACAGCATAAGATTTCGGTCAAGATACCAGCCGGTATTGACGACGGTCAGGCAATTTCCGTAGGTGGCGCAGGCAATGTGGGCATTAATGGTGGCCCCAACGGCAACGTCATCGTAAATGTGGCAGTACAGCCCCACGATTTGTTTGAGAGACAGGGCAGTGACGTTATCTGCAAGTTGCCACTGACTTTTGCACAGGCAGCGTTGGGCGCAGAGATTGAGATTCCCACCATTGATGGCAGAGTTAAGTATAATGTTCCTGCAGGAACTCAGACAGACACAGTCATCAGGCTAAAGGGCAAGGGAATGCCTATTATTCGCAGTAGTGCCAGGGGCGATCAGTATGTAAAATTCTACATCGATGTACCTCGCCATATGAACGAAAAGCAAAAGGAGCTGCTTCGCAAGTTCGGTGAGATCAGCGGAGATTCCTTTGAGAACAGTAAGAGCTTTTTTGACAGGGTGAAGAAGAAATTTAAGTAGGTGATAGTATGAGATTGATTGAATTGACAGCAAGAACCATTCCGGAGTTGACAGACATAGTATGTGCTCAGATTTACGACTACGGAGTAATGGGAGTGTCTATCGAGGATAAGAACGACATCAGGGAGTTCCTTGAGAACAACAGACAGTTCTGGGACTACGTGGACGACGAGCTCCTAAGTGGTAGTGACGATTTTGTGTACATCAGGACATATATGAATGACGATGAGGAGGGCAACAGACTCTATTCCGCCATTGCGTCCGAGCTTTCTCAGATGGAGAACGTCACCGTTTCTCGCTCCCAGGTAAATGACGAGGACTGGGCCAATAGCTGGAAGAAGTATTTTAAGCCCTTTGCAGTAGGTGATCGCTTTATCGTCAGCCCCACATGGGAACAGGTGGAGGATCCGGAGGACAGGACTATTATCAACATCGACCCAGGTATGGCATTTGGAACAGGACAGCATCACACAACCAAGCTGTGTCTGGAGTACATCCAGGAGATAACAGCTCCCAACAATAAGGTGCTGGATATGGGATGTGGTAGTGGTATTTTGGCCATTGCCGCCTTGATGTCCGGAGCCAAGGAGGCAACACTGGTGGACATCGATAGCATTGCCACAGAGACCGCCGCAGCCAACATGGAAATTAATGGAATCCCTAAGGACCGCTACACAGTTATGACGGGCAACGTTCTGGGCAATTCCAGCTTTGCAAATAAGATTCCGGACAGAGAGTTTGATCTCATCACAGCGAACATCGTGGCAGATGTTATCAAGGCCATGAAGGAACTGTTCAGAGGATATGTTAAACCCAATGGATTGCTGCTTTGCTCCGGCATTATCTCAGAGAGAGCAGATGAGGTTCAGGAGGCCCTGGAGTCAGTAGGCTTTTCTAAGGTTTCTGCCAGGACCAGCGGCGAATGGACAGCAATGCTCATGAGGGCTCCTAAGTAATGGCATATACAATTAAGTCTGTAGGCCAGGTTCAATATGTGGAGTTTGATTCGTTGTCTCATGTGAGGCATGGGTTTTCTCTGCGAACTGGTGGAGTAAGCCAGGGACATTGTGAATCCTTGAACTTTACTCTGAACACAGGGGATACAGAGGAAAATGTAAAAAAGAATTATGAAATATTCGCAGAGGCACTTGGTGTTGAGCCAGGTAGCCTCTGTTTGTCCAAGCAGGTCCATGGCACCGTTATCGAAAAGGTAGATGGCAGCATGGCAGGCAATGGCCTCAGTCAGAGACAGGCCTTCGCTGAGTGTGATGGATTGGTGACAGACGACCCAGGGGTTACACTGGTAACCTTTTATGCTGACTGCTGCCCCATAATGGTGGCAACTCCATCGGGCAAGGCTGTGGGAGCGGCCCACGGTGGCTGGCGTGGAACGGCAGGTCGAATAGCTGCGTTGCTGGCCGACAGGATGGAGCAGGAGTTTGGGTGCCCCAAGGCGGATCTGATGGCCGCTGTAGGACCCTGCATTGGCACCTGCTGCTTTGAGACTCATGCAGATGTGCCGGACGCCATGAGGGCACAGCTGGGTGACATGGTAGATGAATACGTGACTCCCATAGGCAACGGAAAATACATGGTGGATTTGGCGGGAGTTAACAGGCAGGTTCTCATAGAGTCAGGGGTAAAGGCTGAGAATATCAGCACTTGTGACCTGTGCACCTGCTGCAATCCTGATAAGTTTCACTCACACAGGCGTAATGGGTTGCAGAGAGGTAGTATGATTGCTGCTATTGCTCCCAACACGTAATCGTTGACAAGAAAAGAGTTGTAGAGTAGACTTCACAGATGGTACGCTACTGTGGCTCAGTTGGCAGAGCAGCTGATTCGTAATCAGCAGGTCGCCGGTTCGATCCCGGCCAGTAGCTCCATAAAACTCCTCGTTAATTTGGCGGGGAGTTTTTTTGAGTTAAGAACTAAGAGTTAAGAGTTAAGAAAGTGGGCTAGTTAAGAGTTAAAAGTTAAGAGTGAAAAGTGAAGAGTGAAAAGTGAAGAGTGAAGAGTGAAGAGTGCTGGTCGCTATGTTCCAAAGGTCAAGGCGAAGCAAGCTTCGCAGTGAAAAGCCGCCGGCTACTCCCGCAGGCGCCGGAGGCCCGGCTTAGGGCTCTGCCCTAAGAACCCGATTAATTCAGTTAAGAACTAAGAGTGAAAAGTGATAAGTGAAAGGTGAAGAAATCCGAGCAAGCTGACGGAGCGGGGATGTTGATAGAAAATAGTAATGTTGATATAATAATTACGTAAGTTAGTAATGCTTAACAAGCAAAAATGTGAGATTTTGAGTAATGGAAAGGAGAAGAATGATGTTAGTTAAAAGTAGATTTATTAGTAGATTCTTGATTTCGGCTTTTTTGTTAATTTCAGTTGTTGTATTGGTTAGTTGCAGTCCCGATGTTACAACATCGTCTCCCGATCCGACACCAACTGCTACTCCTATGGCGGTAAATATAGCAGAGGAATATAAGTACTTGCTTGAATCTGTGCCGTATTACTTTGGAGTAGATACATCTAATGGCTTGGACATTACAGTTTGTCAGTTTAGTCAGGGGGGATACAAATATGGTATTTTGCCTCATGATTCTAACAGAGAAAGCATTTGGGAAGATCACCTTAACATGAATACGGTGGATTTAGAACAGATAAAGGTTATTCTGGCAACATATGATTTAGAAAATGTAGAAATAAACATTGTTCCATGGCAGCATCCATTTTCTAGTTATATCTTAGATTGTTTTATGTATGATTATGGTGAGACTCCAGAGGAACATGGAGATGCGAAGTTTGCGGCATTTGAAGAGAAAGTCAGATATATCGTTTTTGGAGAAGGTGATTCTGCCAGTATTGTTCCAACAGTTAACATGAATGTTATCTCCCAAAAAGATGGTGTCGTTACTATCAAAATTGATTTAGTTGATAGATTTGATGGTGCGGGAGTATTTTCTAATGGCCCATTTGAGGTCAGGCATTTAGTGAACGGTACATGGGAGACTATAGATTCTTCTATGGTGAATGTGTCCGGCTGGATGATGAACTCGAAAGACTTTACATCCTCCACAGCAGAGGTGTCTCTTGTTCTTCCAGAAAAATGGGTTAGTGGTGACAAGTACAAGATTATTGTTCCTTTGACAACAACTCAATCTAAAGGGAAAGAATACTCTGTAAGTGTGGAGTTCGCGTACATGGGAGAAAAGACCGTTTATGAGTGGACAAATCACTACCCTAAGGATTTGGCGCAGACAAATTACGGTGGAGAGGCTGCTTTATTAGACGGTGCGTTTTTCACAAAGGACAATTATGTTCTTTATGATGGGGAAGGATTCTTTGAAAGATTACTGAGCTGGGTTGACCAAGATATTAGCTTTGTTATGAGATTTTTGGAGACCCAAGGAGACTCAAAGGAAACTTTGTACAATGACTTTGTTTTCGATGGAGAAAAGTATACTATCAGAACTTTGACAGATAAAGCAAATGGTACCATTGTAAGCAAGGATTATAAGTATCTGCTGCGCTTTGAGGGACCCAAAGAAACTGAAGATGCGGAATATGATTATTTTGAGAGATATGTTCTGACAAACTCTGCAGATGTAACATGGGAGGACATCATTGCAGGAAAATATACAGATTATCGCATTTTAGTCTTAAATCCCATAGTTTATCCAGTAATTCCGGACGTAAAAAAGGATGTTGCTAAGATAACATTGGAGTTTAAGGGTGAAGTCATTAGTGAAATTAACAGCAAGAACACATGTAGTTTGATTTGCGAAATTGTATCTACAGCAGAAGAGCATCATATGGAACAGTGGTGTGAATGCTCATGGTATACAGCGGATGAAGAACTTCAGATGATATTCTGGTACGAGGATGGAAGCAAGGTGGTCATCAATCCAATAAGATCGCAACCGGTTGTTGTGATTGGTGAGAATCATTATGAGTATAAGTATGGCTTTTTATCCTATTTTGGTCTTAGCGAATGGCCTAAATAAACATTGTCCTAAGGAGGTGCAAAAAGCACCTCCCACATTGTCATTTACACTCACAAGACTCACACATATCAAAACCGGGATTGAATGCATAGAAATTCTTGCTGT
>JAZNEA010000047.1:0-9213 GCA_045588325.1 Clostridia bacterium | reverse complement strand
CCGGAATCAGCCCGGATCTTTCCTGCTTTAACTGCGTTCGGGAGGCCTTCCGGGAGGCAACCGAAAAATACGGCTGCGTGGATATTTTGGTGAACAACGCCGGTATATCCGAAAGTACCCCGTTTATGAGCTACACGGAAGACACCTTCGATAAGGTGATGGATCTGAACGTAAAAGGTGTGTTCAACGCAACCCGTGCCGCAGCAGAATGTATGGTAACAAGAGAAAAAGGTGTCATTCTTTCCACTTCCTCTATGGTCAGTATTTCCGGTCAGCCCAGCGGCTTTGCTTACCCTGCATCCAAGTTTGCAGTGAACGGCCTGACCGTATCCCTGGCAAGAGAGCTTGGCCCTAAGGGTATCCGTGTCAATGCGGTGGCACCTGGCATTACTGAGACCGACATGATGAAAGCAGTTCCAAAGGAAATCATTGATCCTATGATCGCCCAGATTCCTCTGCGCCGTCTGGGACAACCGGAGGACATTGCCAATGCATTTGTATTCCTGGCTTCCGATGATGCCAGCTACATCACCGGTGTTGTACTGAGTGTGGATGGCATGGCACGTGTTTAAAGGTGGGATGATCATGAAAAAGATTTTGCCTGTTTTATTGGCGATGCTTCTTTTGGTGGGCTGTGTTGCACCTGCGGAGGAGATCACCTATCGCCAGATCAGTATGGACGAAGCTATAGCCATGATGCAAGAAGAATCCGGCTATATAATTCTGGATGTCCGCACTCCGGAAGAGTTTGCGGAAGAGCATATTCCCGGAGCGATCAATGTTGCCAACGAAACCATTAGCACAGAAGATATATCGGAATTGCCGGATAAGAATCAACTGATTTTTGTGTACTGCCGCAGCGGAAACCGCAGCAAGCAGGCTTCTGAAAAGCTGGTAGCCTTGGGCTACACCAATATTGTAGAGTTCGGCGGCATCATCGATTGGCCAGGAGAAACCGTAAATAGATAAGTGAAATCTGCCAGATGAAAAGTCCGGCAGATTTTTACATATTTCCCAATCAGGTGATGTCATCACGGAAGAACTTGTTTTCGCCGATTATAATAAGGCCATAAAGAAAAACAAGGAGGGCTAACCTATGGCATCTATCAATATTAACAACAATAACTTCCAGGGCGAAGTGATGAATTCTAACAAGATCGTCAATCAGGCCAGGGGGCAGGCTCCAAGAACGCAATTCTTGGGATGTTTTAAGGAGGTGTAGCTATGGGATTCTTCGGTTTGTTTAGACAGCCCAATATCAATCAGGGCGTAGTGGATTATCACAAAACCCCCGATGCCGTTCTGCTGGATGTACGCACGCCACAGGAATATCGGGAGGGGCATATTCCCGAAAGCAAAAATGTGCCGCTACAGCAGCTTGGCAAAATTAGCGCTGTGGCCGACAATAAGGAGACGGCACTGTTTGTTTACTGCTATTCCGGCGGCAGAAGCCGTCAGGCAGTTTCCGTGCTGCAGCGTATGGGATATACCAATGTTCAAAACATCGGCGGTATCGCCGCCTATTCCGGAAAGGTGGATAGATAACATGAAAGTTGTGATTGTAGGCGGCGTGGCAGGTGGAGCCACTGCCGCAGCAAGAATCCGCAGACTGAATGAGCAGGCTGAAATCGTTGTGTTCGAGCGGTCAGGCTATATTTCCTATGCCAACTGCGGTCTGCCCTATTACATAGGTGGTGTCATTGAAGATTCGGAGGCTCTGACACTCCAAACCCCAGAGAGCTTCTTCTCCCGCTTCCGCATCCATATGAAGGTACGGCACGAGGTTACCGCGATTCATCCTGACAGAAAGACAGTGTCCGTAAAGAATCTTGAAACCGGCGAAGAATTTGAAGAGAGCTATGATAAACTTCTTCTTTCCCCCGGCGCAAGGCCTGTCTGGCCCAATCTGGCTGGAATGGATAGCGACAAACTGTTCACGCTTCGCACTGTGGAGGATACTCTCCGGATCAAGGAATTTGTGGATCAGCAGAAGCCAAAGTCTGCGGTAATGGTAGGCGGAGGTTTCATCGGTCTGGAAGTAGCCGAAAACCTGCGGGAACTTGGTATGGAAGTAACCATCGTCCAGCGGCCCAAGCAGCTGATGACTCCCTTTGATCCCGATATGGCTTCCTTTATTCACAGCGAAGTCCGCAAACATGGCGTAAAGCTGGTACTGGGCCACAGCGTAGAGGGCTTTGCCGTAGCAGACGACGGCGTGGATGTGCTGCTGAAAGATCAGCCTTCCATTCATGCTGACATGGTGGTGCTGGCCATCGGTGTCACTCCGGAATCCAGTCTTGCGAAGAATGCCGGTCTGGATCTGGGTATGAAAGGCAGCATTCTGGTCAATGACCGGATGGAAACCTCGGTGCCCGATATCTATGCTGTTGGCGATGCGGTGCAGGTAAAGCAATATGTTACAGGCGAGGACGCTCTTATCGCTTTGGCCGGCCCTGCCAACAAGCAGGGAAGAATTGCGGCAGACAACATCTGCGGTGGTGGCACCCGTTACTTAGGCAGCCAGGGCAGCAGCGTTATCAAGATATTTGACATGACCGCAGCTACTACAGGCATCAACGAGACCAACGCCCTGAAATTCGGCCTGGATGTGGACACAGTGATTCTGTCGCCTATGAGCCACGCAGGCTATTACCCCGGAGGTAAGCTGATGACCATGAAGGTTGTCTTTGAAAAGGAAACATATCGTCTGCTGGGTGCTCAGCTTGTAGGATATGATGGTGTGGATAAGCGCATCGATGTGCTGGCAACTGCTATCCATGCCGGTATGAAGGCAACGGAGCTGAAGGATCTGGATCTGGCCTATGCGCCGCCCTATTCCTCTGCCAAGGATCCGGTGAATATGGCAGGCTTTATGATCGATAACATCTCCAAGGGCCTGAAGCAGTGGCATCTGGCCGACGTAGCCAAGCTGCCCCGAGATGGAAGCATTACCCTATTGGATACTCGTACAGAGGTAGAATACAGTCGTGGACATATCGAGGGCTTTCAAAACATCCCTGTGGATGAACTGCGGGAGCGAATCGGGGAGATCGAGGCAGGGAAACCCGTCTATGTAATTTGCCAGAGCGGTCTGCGCAGCTATATTGCCACTCGGATTCTGGAGGGATATGGCTTTGAAGCGTACAACTTTGCCGGTGGATTCCGGTTCTATGATGCGGTGATGAATGACCGGGCCTTGATCGAAGCAGCCTTTGCTTGTGGTATGGACAAGTAAATTGTAAAGTAGCGACTTATAACAAGAGGAGAGAAACTCCCTGTTGTTCTGACAGTCGATGACTCATAGGCAGAGTGCATTGAGTAGCGAAAGCCTAAAACTCCCGTTGGTACAGAGCCTTTATTTGCCAACATTGCAGGAAAAAGCATGAAAAACTGCAATATTGGGAATTTAATAAGAAACACAAGACGTATATGGAGATATAAGACGATGATAAAAGTACTTTTCGTTTGCCATGGCAATATTTGCCGCAGCCCCATGGCGGAATTTGTTTTCAAGCGCATGGCAGAGGAGGCGGGCAAGGCAGATCGGTTTCATATAGAGTCTCGCGCCACCAGCAGCGAGGAAATCTGGGGAGGCGTGGGCAATCCTGTATATCCCCCAGCCAAGGCAGAGTTGGCAAAGCATGGCATTTCTGCAGAGGGCAAGCGAGCCATCCAGCTGACACGTGAGGATTACGATCTGTACGACATTATCCTGGGCATGGACAATGCCAACATGCGTAATATGCAGAGGCTGTTCGGTGGTGACCCCCAGCACAAAGTGCATATGCTCATGGATTACACTGACCGTGGAGGAGAGGTTGCTGATCCTTGGTACACAGGCCGATTTGACGTGGCCTTCCGGGATATTTGGGATGGTTGCGCTGGCCTGCTGGCCACTCTTGAGTAGCTGGACAGGCGCATTTGCAGGCCTGAGATTCATACATAACAAAACACCTGCCGCAGCAGGTGTTTTTTAGTCAGAGTTATGTTGCGCTGTGATCGCCAGGAGTATCCTCCAGCTTTGGTGCATCGTCCTCCTGTGCCACCAGAGGTTCTGGCGTATTATTCACAGGAGCTGCAGCAACAGCGGCCTTTTTCAAGAGAGAATGGCGGGCTATCAGATAGATGATGGCACCGATGGGGAACAGCAGCCTGAAGATTACGGCGCCCGAGCCATAAATAATCAAAGCGGAGTAACCGGAAATCCATGCCAGGCTATAATTAAGCGTAAGGGTAGAGGATGAGATGGTTATGCCAATGGTGACAAATCCCAGGACAATCAACAGAATCCAAAGAGCCTTTCTCCTGATAGGCTGTTTACAGCAATCCACAATGGCAAACACAGTAATACCAAGAGGGATCACATTTAACAAAAGGAGAACCCACTGAATCGCAGAGGCCCCCTTCATGTTGGTCAGCGTTCCTGTAGCATAATAATCAGTCTGCTCATAGGGGGTCAGATAAAAGCTGCTCAAACCAACTCCGTCGATCATTACAACGCTGACAATTATTTTGCCGGAATCGGTGGTCATCTCATACACCGAACTGACGGAGCGGACAGTTTGACCATTTGTTAAGGAGCTATTGTTGTAAACGGAGAGCAATTTCAGCTCGTAGGAGTCCGTACCGGCCAGGACACGCTTCATTTGTTCATATGGCAGCCTAAATTCGCTCTCGGAGCAAATCGCGCTGACAAGAGGGTAGGCGGCCTGGAAGTCGTCTGCAATCAAGGCGTCCAGCAGTGACTCGGTTGTTTGGCGGAGCTCCTGGTTCTCCATACTGTCTATTACGGCAGAGCATCCGGAGCAAAGCATGAGCACAGCCAGGGCCATAGCCAATATTGCTAGAATGTTGGTCTTCTTCATATAACGTGTCCTCCTTTTCACATCATATTGTCAATAAAACTCAAAACGTCCATAAGCACCAGGTCTCTGTTTTCTTCCCTATACCCCTGCCAGGAATATGTGAAGTAGGATAAAAGCCTATCCATTACGTATCGAATGTCCTTGGCCCTGCTCTTGGAGCAATCTGCTAGACAGCTAACAATCGTCTCAGAGTTTAAGGCCTTAAAGAAAAGTCGCAGGTACGCCTTGGACACGCCGGCTTCAAAAGCATAGCACACCAGTTCCCTCAGGGACGTGAGGATGTATCTGAACGCGCGATTGTCAGACATATCCGCTGGTTCGATGCAGAAAAGATCGCTCGCCTTGCTAAAAAGCTCAGCGGTTGTCTCCTTGTGCTTGGGGAACTCAGCATCTATTTCGATTCGCTTGCTATCGAGATAAGCAGTCAACTCGGGACTAGTGGCCATGGGAATCACCTCCTGCGCAGGGCAAAACAGTTCGTGCCTATGTTTTTGATTTACCATGTTTTAGGAAGTTTTGCAAGCGCCATCCCCAAACAAATCGCATATGTCATTTGTTGGTGGCAGGCAATGTTGCCCCATGCACACATAATATGTGGTTTTCCCATTCCGGACAGGATATTCCTCCGTGGGGTGGGGTAGGGAGACGACCAGGGACTCTGGAGGCAAGTCCAAGGGCAATGTATTCGAGGCGTCGCGCCCATCTGTCACCACAATTACCTTTGTTGGTGGGGTGGAATTATCCATAAGCGCCAGCAGGAACATGGCATGGTTGGACGGATATAGGGAGGCACTTTTTTCAACAAAGGCCAGCTGTCGTTCCGCCTGGTTAGCAAACCATTCATCGCCGGTTAAGAGAGACAGGCGCACAAGATTGTGGGCCATAAGGGAATTGCCGCTGGGGATAGCCCCATCGTAGGTCTCCTTAGGGCGCAGTAATAGTTCCTCCTGGTCGTTGCCGTATAGATAAAAACCCCCGCTGTGGTCGCCAAATTTTTCTGCAACATGGTGGCACAGCTGGCGGGAACGCTCCAGGTATTCATCCTTTAGCGTTGCGCGGTATAAGCATAGAGAGGCAAAAATATATGCGGCATAGTCGTCCAAAAATCCCATTACGCCACGTCTCTCTTTGTGAAAGCTGACATAGAGCGTGTTGTCGTGACAAAGCTGCCTCTGTACGAATGCATCGGCATTCTGAGCCGCGTACAGATATTCCGCCTTTTTGCTGACAAGGTACAGTTCGCACATTGCGGCAATCATAAGGCCATTCCAGGACGTCAAAATCTTCTCGTCCCGATGGAGGGAATGGCGCTCCTTGCGGTAGTTGTCGATCGCGGGGAGAAATTGCTCAAAAGTCTTATCCGAAGGGTCGCTTTTCAGCAGGTTCGGTATGCTCTGCCCCTCAAAGTTGCCTGCCTCCGTTATGTCGTAATGGCTGTTAAAGCGATTGCCCACGTCCTCCCCCAACACGGCAACTACCTCCTGGGGAGTCAACAGGTAAAACTTGCCCTCCTGCCCCTCTGTGTCGGCGTCCTGGGAGCTGTAAAAGCCACCTTCTGGCGAAGTCATCTCCCGCAGGATGTAGTTCGCGGACTTTTCTGCTATCTCCAGATAGATGGCCTTGTTTGTTATGGCGTAGGCTTTGCAATAGGCCAGGATCAGCAGCGCGTTATCGTACAGCATTTTTTCAAAATGTGGCACCAGAAATTTCCTGTCGGTGGAATAGCGACAAAACCCAAAGCCAATGTGGTCAAAGATGCCGCCTCTGTACATCTGCAGGAGGGTGTGCTCTGCCATGTCCAGACAAGAGGCCTCCTTGTGGTGCTGGTAATAGTCCATCAAGAACAGCAGATTGTGTGGTGCAGGGAATTTGGGCGCCCGGCCAAAACCGCCGAATCTCTCATCGTAGGTACGCTGGTACTGCCAGACCGCCAGATCAGGCAGATTTGCATCCTCAGCCTCAGACAAATCGGGCGCTCGATTCAGGTGCGTGATTATTGCGTCTGCCTGCTGCAATAACAGATCGCGGTCAGACTCCCATTTTTCGTGTATGGTCAGCAACAATTCTCTAAGGCCAATCATGCTGCCACGGGACGTCCTGGGGAAATACGTTCCTGCGAAAAAGGGCTTTTTGTCAGCGGTCATAAAGATGCTCATGGGCCATCCGCCACTCCCTGTAAAGGACTGACACACCGCCATATAGACACTGTCGATGTCGGGACGCTCTTCCTTGTCCACCTTGATGGAAACAAAATATTTGTTCAGCAGTTCAGCTATTTCGCTATCCTCAAAGCTCTCGTGAGCCAGCACGTGGCACCAATGGCATGCGCTATATCCAATGCTAAGGAACACCGGCTTGTCCTCCCTGGCCGCCCGTTCAAAGGCCTCGTGACACCAGGGGTACCAGTCAACGGGATTGTCCTTGTGTTGGAGCAGATAGGGACTTGTTTCGTTTGCTAATCGATTGCTCATAGATTTCACCTCCATTAATCCTGTTATTTTGGCCTTCACTAGGGCGAATTATACGAATCCCCTTGTGGTGTACATGGTCAGAAGGCGACGCGCATAGCATATTTGCCTCCATAATGGACACAATAGCAACAAACCACAAATACGAGGAATTTAGTATGTTCAAACACGAAAAGATGCTGTTTCATCCCGTGGAGATCGAAAGGCCGAACCCACAGTACGCAGTGCTGCTGCAGGAACAGCTGGGCGGAGGCAACGGAGAGTTAAAGGCGGCCATGCAGTATATGTCCCAAAGCTTTAGGATCAAGGATCCGGAGATTAAGGACTTGTTCCTGGATATAGCAGCAGAGGAATTGGGACACATGGAGATGATCGCCCAGACCATCAACCTGCTGAATGGTCACGATGTAGATGCTACAAAGGTGCAGGCAGGTGAGATACAGTCACACGTTCAAATCGGACTGAGCCCGGGACTCATCAACGCCTCTGGTTATTCTTGGACGGCAGATTACGTTACGGTTACAGGTGATTTGTGTGCCGATCTGCTGTCCAACATTGCATCCGAGCAGCGGGCCAAGGTGGTGTATGAGTACCTGTATCGTCAGATTGAGGACAAAAAGGTCCGTGAGACCATTGATTTCCTGCTCAATCGCGAGGAGGCCCACAATCAGATGTTCCGCGATGCGTTCAACAAGGTGCAGGAAACTGGTTCAAACCGCGACTTTGGCACCACCAAGGCAGCGAAGATGTATTTCTCCCTCTCAAACCCAGGGCCAAACACATTCGCCTGCAACGAGTGCAACCCACCATCATTTCAATAACTATATGAACAGTCACTGCCTGAAACGGCGGTGATTTTACTAAGGAGGCAAAAAATGGATTCGATTTGGTTAAGCGGCGGGGAGCGCACACAATTTGATCCCCTGAAAGGGAGTAAGAACACCGACGTACTCATAATAGGCGGAGGCATGGCGGGGATTTTGTGCGCCCACATGCTTAGCAAGGCCGGTGTGGATTGTGCCCTAGTGGAGGCAGACAGAATATGCAGCGGAATCACCAAGGACACCACGGCCAAGATTACCATAGGACACGGGCTGCTGTACCATAAGCTGATCAGGCGATACGGCCAAGAGGCGGCGCAGCTTTATCTGGATGCACAAACGGGGGCTTGCGAGGAATACGCCAACCTGTGCCAGGAAATCCCCTGTGAATATGAGAAGAAGGACTCCTATGTGTACTCAATGGATAATGAGCAGAAGATCAGAGGGGAGGTCGAGGCCCTAAACCACCTAGGCGAAAAGGCCGAATTTGTGGAGGATATCCAGCTCCCATTCAGGGTGGCCGGAGCGGTGCGAGTCAGGAATCAGGCCCAATTTCATCCTCTGAAGTTTGCCTGGGCCCTTGCGAAGGGGCTCCCCATATACGAGAAAACCAAGGTGCTGGAAATAATGCCCGGAGCGGCAGTGACACAGTACGGAACAATTCGCTGCAAGAAAATAATTGTGGCGACGCATTTCCCCATGGTGAATAAACACGGGAGCTACTTTCTGAAAATGTATCAACACAGGTCGTATGTTGCGGCGCTGGAGGGGGCTCCTTTGGTGGACGGAATGTATGTTGACGAATCCGACAGAGGGTTATCGTTTCGTAGCTACCAAAACCTCCTGTTGCTGGGGGGAGGAGGCCATCGCACGGGCAAAAACGGTGGCAACTGGCAGGAACTGGAGGAGTTTTCCAGGGAGCATTACAAGGATGCAAGGGTTATAGCCAAATGGGCAACGCAGGATTGCATGACGCTGGATGGCGTTCCATATATTGGGCCGTATTCTGCCAACACGCCAGGTCTATATGTAGCGACGGGATTTAACAAATGGGGAATG
>JAZNEA010000046.1:0-2757 GCA_045588325.1 Clostridia bacterium | reverse complement strand
AGTTCTTAACTGAACTTTTGGTGCAAATTTTCCCAACCTGTTATATATTTATAGATACCAGTATCTTTAGAAAGGTTTAGCACCAAGATGAAAATAATCGACATTCTCACACAGGATAAACTTTCCCTCTCTTTTGAGGTGTTCCCACCCAAGACAGAGACCGCCTTTGATAGCGTCAGAGAGGCAACCAGAGAGATTGCCAACCTACGCCCTGCGTTTATGAGCGTTACGTACGGAGCGGGCGGCGGCACCAGCCGTGACACGTTGGTCATTTGCAAGGAGCTTAAGGACACCCATGGCATAGCTGCCCTGGAGCATCTGACCTGCGTTTCGTCCACTAAAGAGACCGTTTCCCAGAGGATTCGAGAGATACAAGAGGCAGGCATTGAGAATGTTATGGCCCTCAGGGGAGATATTCCTGAGTCTATGAGGGGAGCGGATCGCAGCAATTGGGATTACCAGCACGCGGTGGATCTGGTGCGACAACTCAAGGAGTCTGATCCCAATCTATGTATCGGAGGCGCCTGCTACCCCGAAATCCACCCGGAGAGCCAGGATCAAAAGGAGGATATCCGATATCTTAAAGAAAAGGTCGAGGCAGGATGTTCATTCCTGACCACACAGATGTTCTTTGACAACAACCTGTTGTACAATTTCCTGTACAAAATCCGGGAGGCAGGGATTACGGTGCCCATAGTTCCCGGCATAATGCCCATTACTAACGCCAATCAGGTGGCCAGGGCGATTTCGTTGTCAGGATCATTTGTTCCACAGAGATTTAAAAGCCTTGTAGACAAGTTTGGCAGCGACCCGGCGGCAATGAAGCAGGCGGGCATTGCGTATGTCACTGACCAAATCATAGACCTGTACGCCAACGGAATCACCAACGTCCACGTTTATTCCATGAACAAACCCGATGTGGCTGCAAAAATACAGGCGAACTTATCAGATATTCTAGGCAAATGAGTGTTGTTTTCCAGAGGGCCTGCCAGGCAATAGGGCCAAATGAGCAGGAAATTTTAAGATACGCAGGCTGTCACCAGCAGGACCCCCAGGTGATGGAGCTGCTCCGACAGTGTCTGGCACAGGTGCAGGACAGTTTTTCGTGCCGCGCGTGCTACTCCGTGGAATCTGTGGAGATATCAGGAGATCATTGCAGGATCGGCCCCATTTCGGTGGAGTCTGGAGATTTGGCCCGGCATCTGCAGGGGTGTTTCAGAGCCATAGTTATGGCCAGCACAGTTGGCATAGAAATAGACCGAATGGTGACCAGATATAGCACCATTTCCCCGGCCAGGGCACTCATGTTCCAGGCTATAGGGGCAGATAGAATAGAGAACTTTTGCAATCACCTGTGTGAGGAGTTGGCGCAGGAGTGTGGTTCGAGATTGACATATAGGTTCAGCCCAGGATACGGCGACCTCTCCCTGGAGGCAGGCCAGACCCAGATATTCGAGCTGTTAGATCCGGCTCGCCGTATTGGACTCACCCTAAATCAAAGCATGCTGATGTCCCCGACCAAGTCGGTTACGGCATTTGTAGGCATTGTGGAGTAAAAGAGGTTTTCATGACATTCAGAGATTTTCTTGAGACGAATACTGTTTATTTGGACGGAGGAATGGGCACGTTGCTGCAGGAAAGAGGCCTGGAGCCGGGACAGCGTCCGGAACTGTGGAACCTGACCAACAGCAGCACCATCGTGGATATCCACCGGGCATACTATGACGCAGGATCCAACGTGGTCAGCACAAACACCTTTGGCGCCAACAGTCTGCATTTTGACCAGGCAGAGCTGGAGAAAATTATCGCAGCTGCTGTAGAGAATGCTCGGGAGGCCAGTCGCATCAGCACAGGCAGCCAACCCAAGTTTGTGGCCCTGGACATTGGCCCTACAGGACGATTGCTAAAGCCCTTGGGAGACCTGGACTTTGAGGAGGCAGTAGAGATTTTTGCCAACACAGCCAGGATCGGAGCAAAATGCGGAGTTGACCTGGTCATTATCGAGACCATGAACGATAGCTACGAGACCAAAGCCGCCCTTTTGGCGGTCAAGGAAAGCTGCAACCTGCCTGTAATTGTGTCCAATGCATACGGAGAAGAGGGCAAGCTCATGACAGGCGCAACACCTGCTGCTATGGTGGCCTTGTTGGAGGGCATGGGAGCGGACGCCATTGGTGCAAACTGCTCTCTGGGACCTGCTCAGTTGGCTGGAGTTGCCCAGGAGTTGCTGGCCGTTGCCTCTGTGCCTGTGGTTATTAAGCCAAACGCCGGATTGCCCAGAGTAGAGGATGGACATACAATTTTCGACGTTTTTCCCCAGGAATTCGCCCAGCAGATGGAGCAACTGGTAGCTGGCGGCGTTCGTGTCGTAGGAGGATGCTGCGGAACCACACCGGAGCATATTTCCCAAATGCACCGCAGAACAAGCCATATTAGCCCGGCACCTGTCGCCAAAAAGAAGATTACCATGGTTTCGTCCTATACCCACGCCGTAACCTTTGGTTCTGAGCCAGTATTGATTGGCGAACGCATCAACCCCACAGGCAAAAAGCGGTTCAAGCAGGCCTTGCTGGAGGGAGACATGGATTACATTCTCACCGAAGGCATCAACCAGCAGGACAAGGGAGTGCACATTCTGGATGTAAACGTGGGTCTGCCAGATATAGACGAGGTTGCCATGCTGGAGCGGGCCGTGTGCCAGTTGCAGGCCGTTACTGACCTGCCCCTGCAGATCGATACGTCAAACATGGTGGCCAT
>JAZNEA010000045.1:0-6033 GCA_045588325.1 Clostridia bacterium | reverse complement strand
TAGACAATGAACATGTCTATGTTTACTCGATCTCATATGGCAGCACTACACATAGATATGATTCTGCGTCCAGCATCAGCGGCGTTTTTGATGGCAGCAGCAATACTATCACTGCAACCATTGATTCCACATTGAGCGGAGATTATAGTTTCCTGCCAGGTGCAGGTAATCAGGGAGGTTCTGGTTCAGCTTCTGGCTTTGAGGTTGCGGAGTTTACATACGGAGGAGCATCTTCCAGAATCCAGTTCTATATTGATAGAGATGGTAGCGACATAGAGGTTACAGCGGGTCAAAAGGTAGAAATAATTTTTACAGTCCCTACAGTAGGCAGTTACTCCTGCACTGAACTTAGTATTAGAAATCAGTGGGGATCGGATAATGGCACTGACTTTCAGAAGATTTCCCCAAGCTCTGCTGTTTCAGCAGGCAAGCTTACTTCATACGGAGATGGATGGTACAAGGCAGTTGCTACAGCTGCAACCAGCTTTAAGGGTCTTTGCATTACTGAGTACTATTCCTCCAGTGTGGGATCACTGAATGGGAAGACTGCTCAGGTTTACTCTATCGTAATCAGAAATGCAGACGGCACAGTGGACCAGGAGTATACTGCAGCAGAGATTGCGGCTATGGACACATATGAAGGAACTGTAGCTTCGAGCACAGCCCAGGGTAGCTATGACTTTGTGTCAGGCAATACCAACACAACAAATGTAGATTGTGTTAAGGTTACAGCTACAGGAACTCATGCCGAGAGATACCAGTTCAAATTTGCAATGAACATTAAGTTTGGCGATGAGATCACCTTCTTTATTAAGCCAAATACCACAAGCGGTAAGCTCAGTGTTATGGAGGATGATTACAAGTTCCTCACAGCAGAATTTGGCACAGACCAGGTTGTCTCCGTAGGAGGCGGATGGTATGCAGTTAAGGCCATTGTTGAGCCTGCAGAGGCAGAGACAGGAGAGCCAATGGATGAGTATACTCAGACATATTGGGGCATCCGCGTTTCCGTTCCTGCAGCAGTGGGAGATACAATTCTCGTCAGAGATATTGCCATTAACGGACAGGCAGTTTCTGCAACAGCAGCAGTTTCTGCGGCATCTCATTATTATAGCGCACCGACGCTCACAGTAGTCAAGGAGACCGTTGCCGTACCAAACAGTGCTCTTACATATGAGTGGCCTGAGAATATCGGCCCATCCGGAGCTTTTGAGACAGAGTCATTCATAGGCACAGTGCCCACATATGACACCGAGCCATACACATGGAAGATTAATGCCGTTTTGGGTGGAGCAACTAACCTGCCTTCAGTAAATCTCGCTGCAACGGGTCGTTACACAAACGTTACTAACGTAAACGAAACACTTATAGAGGCCATGTCCTCTGTGACATTTGTTAAGCCTAACAACATGATCTTTATCATTGGCGACGGTATGGGACAGAACGATGTTAAGATGGCTGAGCAGTACGCCGGCAATCTTATCCTCAATGATATGCCAAACTTTGGCACATCCTCCACATTGTCATATCAGAAGGCAGAGGACGGAGACGGTTTCACAACAACTGACTCCGCAGCAGGTGGAACAGCCCTGTCTACAGGATACAAGACTCGTTATTATTACGAGGCCCTGGGTGTAGATGGAGAGGACATTCCTCAGATTACAGAGGTTCTCAGAGAGAGATTTGGCAAGATTATTGGCGTGGTTACAACCGGTTGGGCATATGATGCTACTCCTGCTGTATACGGCGGTGCCCATGCTGTTCGTGGAGACAGCGATGAGATTGCAAAGGAAATGAGAACTTTTGCTCCTGATTTGTTCATTGGCCCCGGTCTTACAGACTATAGCTATATGCCAAGCGGTCAGGACATCGGAGTTTCCTCTAACTGGTCTCAGGCTGTGCAGCTTACAAACAGCAAGGTTTGGATCGATATTGCAAGCGATTCTACCAGCAAAGACGATGACGTAAGATACAATGACGGCTGGTCCACATCCAGACCCACTATTTCTCAGATGATGGCATTCTCCCTCACTTGGCTCCAGGCTAAGTCCGATGCTAATGATGATGTTGGATTCTTCCTTATGTTTGAGAATGGTATGACAGACGATGCAGGTCACAACAACCAGCTGACTCAGATGGTTGGTGAGGTTAATGCAGTAGACGAGGTTACAGCAATTGCGCTTAAGTTTGCTTGTGAGAACCCGGATACCATGGTAATCGTAACTGCTGACCACGATACAGGCGGCATGACACTCAAGACTGGTTGGGAGACCGACATCTCCAAGGCAACATTTACAACAGGAGGCCACTCTCAGCAAAAGGTTGGAGTATGGGCTATTGGTAAGGGTGCCAGTGTGTTTGATGAGCAGGAGCTCTACAATGCTCAGGTAGGAAAGCTGACAGCATACCTTATGGGAATCGAGGAGTTCGGATCTGATGACGCAGAGTATGACATTTCTGAGATCCTTGAGGGAAAGAAGAACGAGATTGGCGACGATACCGTAGCAGCCACAGACCTTATCGACGGAGATGTTGCTCATATCAGAGCAGACAAGGATACAGATAAGTTGTCTGTAAAGATTACAGGACTCTCAGTAAGCAACCACGAAATGCTTTCATTGGCAGTTAAGGTTCCTGCAGGTGCCACAGGCGTTAAGATCTATGGTGCAGATGGTGCAGAGCAAATTGTTATGATGGAGCAGGCTTTGGATGGCGAGGTAAGCTATGTAGCAGAGCATGATTACTATTATCTCACATTTAAGGCAAAAGAGGACTTTACAGAGCTGGCAATTGAGTTCGACGGAACCTTTGCAAGGTACGACGAGATCTGGATGGACAACCTCTTGAGCACATCAGGAACCATTAGCTTCACAGGTTTTGCTCAGGATAGAGTTGTTGCTGTGTCCGGAGATACAATAACAGTTGTATTTGACGAGGTAATGCTGCCATATATCCTCGACAGAAATATTGCCATTGGCACCAGCTTGTCTCTCAAGATGCATGCAGAGAACATTCTTAGCACATATGAGACAAAGGTTATATTTACACTGGATAAGGTAACTACAACAGCCACATCCGCGGAACTTGTTGGAAGCCAGAGCACTTTTGTTCTTGAGGAGATTGGCCCAGAAAAGATGGCTGACCAGATCACAATGGAGCTCTATGTTGATGGCATTAAGGTGGATTCAAAGACCACTTCTCTCGAGGAATACTTGCTCCAGCTGCGTGCTCAGACAGCGGACCCATACACCATCAATCTGATTAACGATATGTTGATTTATGGTGGTGCAGCACAGGAGTATCGTGATCACAACCTGGAGAACAATGTGGCAGATGGCGTTACAGGGACAACGTTTGACGAGTCAACTGTTGTATTGAACAAGGTCTATATAAATACAGATACAACGGGAAGTGTCTCCATTGTCTCCGCCAACATGTGGTTTGATCAGACAAACCAGATTATCTTTAAGATCAAGGTGGCTGATACCTCCAAGTATACAGTTACAGTTAATGGTGTAGTAGTCGACTACGAGGATATGGAAGATTTGGGCAACGGCGTATACAAAGTTATGACAGATAGAATCAGTCCCTGGAACTTTGGCGGCACATACTCTGTCTGCATCTCTGAGGGAAATACAGTAATTGCAACGGCCTCCTATTCCGTAGACTCTTATGTTTACGCTAAGATGGGCAGCTCCAACGAGGAGCTGGCAAATTTGGTAAAGGCCCTGCATAATTATGGCGTTTCGGCCAAGGCGTATATCGATAACACAACAATTTAATTGGTGTGAATAGGTTAGCAGGCGTGGTTATGACAATCACGCCTGTTTTTTGTTGCAGAACAACTCAAGGCCGACAAAACCAGGATGCGGCATATTTGGCACTGGCCCAAGGCAGAGATGGACGTTGCCCTATAGAAAGCTTAGAGCTTTTGTGGGCAGGGCGAAGAGAAAACTGTCAAAAATCATTGCCAAAAACAAGCACAAAACTCTTGACAAATAGGTCCCCATATACAATAATATCTGCAGTCTTTAAGGGCGGTACAGAGATACCGACAAGACATGCTTAATTAGACCTATGTGGCCTGGACCAGCCAGGCGGATTTTAACTGTCTTTAAGGGAGTCTTGCGGTAGCGCGGGACTCTTTTTTTATGCGTAAGACTTGAGGCCAGGAGACATATAGTATTATAATAGACCTAATATAGGAGTGACGTATGAGAGAAGCATTATACAACCTCAGAGATTACACAGGCAGCCAGGTTACCAAGGCCGCCATTCTTGTGGTTGATGGCATTAGTCAGCGCATCCCTTGCCCCATGGCACAGGATCAGGAGTTCCATTCCTATACATTGACAGATGGTGTTATTTTACCCGGTTTAGCAGATGTGCATGTGCATTTGCGTGAGCCGGGTTTTTCTTATAAAGAGGACATAGAGACCGGTTCTCTGGCAGCGGCCCACGGAGGATACACAGACGTCTGCTCCATGCCTAATCTCAACCCTGTGCCAGATAGTGTGCCACACCTTGAGGTTCAGCAGAGAGAGATTGATAGCCACGCCTGCATCCACGTACACCCCTACGGGGCGATAACAGTGGGACAGCAGGGACAGGATCTTGCGGATCTGGAGGGCATGGCAGAGGCCGGAGCCATAGCCTTTTCGGACGACGGCAGAGGAGTGCAGGATAGGGAACTCATGAGGCAGGCCATGCTGAGGGCTAAGGCGTTGGGCAAGATGATAGTAGCCCATTGTGAGGACAACTCCTTGCTGAGAGGCGGATACATACACGACGGAGAGTACGCCAGGCAATATGGGCATAAGGGCATATGCAGCGAGAGCGAATGGGGCCCCATTGCCAGAGACTTGGAGCTGGTGAGAGAGACAGGTTGCAGCTATCACGTATGCCACATTTCCTGTAAGGAGAGCGTGGATCTGATACGCAGAGCCAAGGCAGAGGGCCTGGATGTCACCTGTGAGACGGCACCTCACTATCTGGTGTTTAACGATATGGATCTCCAGGACGAGGGACGATTTAAGATGAATCCTCCTATTCGTAGCGAGGCGGACCGATTGGCCTTGATCGAGGGCATTGTAGATGGCACCATCGACATGATTGCCACGGACCATGCACCTCACAGCGCCGAGGAGAAGAGCCGCGGCCTGGCAGGCAGCCTTAACGGCATAGTTGGTATAGAGACAGCATTCCCAGTCCTTTATACCTACCTGGTTAAGCCAGGCACCATCACTCTGGAGAGGCTGATCGAGCTTATGGCAACGGCCCCCAGACGCAGATTTGGCATTACACAGGACTCGCAGGACTACACAGTCTTCGATCTGGGTTGCGAATATAACATTGATTCAGCAGATTTCTTTTCCAAAGGGCGCAGCACCCCCTTTGAGGGAATTAAGGTTTACGGCAGGTGCGCAATGACAGTTTGTGGAGGTTTAGCAGTATGGCAAGAGCTTACGACAGAGTCCTGATTTTGGAGGATGGACACAGATACCCCGGCTACGGCTTTGGTAGCAAGGACACCAGAGTTTTTGAGCTGGTCTTCAACACAGCCATGGCAGGATATCAGGAGTTGATCTCCGATCCCGGATACATGGATCAGGCAGTGGTTATGACATATCCCCTCATCGGCAATTACGGAATTACCGCAGAGGATTACGAGACAAGATTTCCCACCATCAGCGGATTGGTGGTCAGCGAGTACAATGACATCCCGTCAAACTTCCGCTGCACACAGACTTTGTCAGAGATTATGTGCGACTATAACATTCCTGGCATCGAGGGTCTGGACACCAGAGAGTTGACCAGACACATCAGGGACAACGGCACTTGCAGAGCAGTTATCGCAGATATTGACATGACCACCGAGGAGGGCCAGGCTTTGATCGCCTCTACTCCCGTTCCCAACGATACAGTCAGCAGAGTTAGCTGCCGTAAGAAGTGGCACTCCAGGATCCCTAACCACAAGTACAATGTGGTTGCAGTTGACTGCGGCATTAAGCTCAGCGTGGTTCGTACGCTGAA
>JAZNEA010000044.1:0-2025 GCA_045588325.1 Clostridia bacterium | reverse complement strand
CCACCCCTTGGTTTGGGTATGTATGCAGGTATGTCTTTGGCAGAGTCTGACTTTGACAAAACATTTAAGAACAACATGTTCTGGGTTGTAGGACAATTTGTTATGGAGATAGTGGTCCTTATGGGATGGTTACCAATCCTTGGGCTGTAGGGGGAGTTATGAAAGAGAAATTAAAGAAAGTAGCAGATTTTCTTAAGGTGATTTTTGGCTACGGTATTATGATCGCCCTGTTCGTTGGTGGACTGACATTCTTTGGTTATGTGATAGCATTAATCATAGGAGGAGATGTAGCTATAGCCATATGCGATTTCATCTATAACAAGATAGTTCCAGTGACTATATATGTGAGTACAGTCATGATCCTGTTTGGATTATTCACCATGTACCTTGCAGGGGAGTTAGCACTGACCCCCAGCAAAACGAAGACATCAAAGTCTAAATAGTATTTCAAGCACCTGATCGACAGGTGCTTTTTTACACCCTTTATTTGCCATTCCTTCACATTGCGTATATAATTACCCTTGATTTTATTTGTTTTTCCATAAAGGATTGCTCATGAACATTAGTGTTTTAGGAGCTGGCACCTGGGGCCTTGCCCTTGCTAGGATGCTGGCATTGGATAATTATAATGTAACAGTTTGGTCTGCCTTCAAGAGTGAGGTGGATGATTTGGCCGCCTGTCGTTCCCACAAGAATTTGCCAGGCATGGTCATTCCGGATTCAATTGTTTTCACAGACGATATCGCCACTGCCTGTCGTGACATGGCAGTTATTGTCTTTGCTGTACCATCCCCATTTGTCAGGAGCACAGCTGCAAAGGCACGCCCCTACATCCCGGATGGTCAGATTATTGTTGACGTGGCCAAGGGTATCGAGGCAGACACACTCTTCACCATGACTGAGGTTATCAGAGACGAGCTAAACAAGGATGGCTCTCTGTCTAACGTTAAGCTTGTTGCCCTGTCAGGCCCCACCCACGCAGAGGAGGTAGCCAGGGACATTCCCACCACCATCGTATCTGCATGTACAGACATGGAGGTCGCCAAGGTCGTTCAGGATATTTTCTCCAACAGCTGCATGCGCACATATACCAACACAGACGTGCTGGGCGTAGAGCTTTGCGGAGCCCTTAAGAACATCATTGCTCTGGCAGCAGGAGCCTTGGACGGCATGGGATATGGCGACAACACCAGGGCAGCCCTCATCACCAGAGGAATAGGTGAGATTCGCAATCTGGGCTGTGCCATGGGCGCCAATTTGCAGACATTCTCAGGCCTGGCATGTGTGGGTGACGTTATCGTAACTGCCACCAGCACCAACAGCCGCAATTTCCGCGCAGGACAGCTCATTGGCAGAGGAGTCCCCGTCAAGGATGCAGTTGAGAGCATCGGAATGGTTGTAGAGGGTATCCACGCATTGGATGCGGCCGTCAAGCTATCTGCCAAATACCATGTGGATATGCCCATTATTGGCGCTGTAGATGCTGTTATCCACCGTGGTGCAGATCCACGCCAGGAGCTTAGCCGACTGATGGTTCGCCCCAAGAGGTCCGAACTGGAACAGCCAGACAATGAGACGAGATTTGAGAGTTCGCTATATACAAATAGGAGGAACAAGATGAAGAGAGTTATTACATACGGTACCTTTGATATGCTGCACTATGGACACATTAACCTGCTCAGGAGGGCCAAGGCTCTGGGTGATTACCTGGTAGTTGCACTGTCCACAGACGAGTTCAACTGGAACGAAAAGCAAAAGAAGTGCTATTTCACATACGAGCAGCGCAAGGCTCTGTTGGAGTCCATCCGCTACGTGGATCTGGTTATCCCTGAGGACAATTGGGAGCAAAAGCGCACAGATATCCACGACTACAGCATCGACACCTTCGTAATTGGCGACGACTGGAAGGGCAAGTTTGATTTCCTTGAGGAAGAGGGAGCAGAGGTTGTTTACCTGTCCAGGACACCTGAGATCAGCACGACGCAGATTAAGAGAGATTTGAAAAGCTAGCGAAGCAAGCTTTTC
>JAZNEA010000043.1:0-2919 GCA_045588325.1 Clostridia bacterium | reverse complement strand
AACTGTCCACCGGACACTTCCCTTTTCGCCCAGACCCTATCGGGGTTCGACTCCCCTCTTTTTATTTTCACCACAAAACAAAAGACCACCTCTAGGGTGGTCGTTGTTTTGTGGTGGAGATGAGGGGAGTCGAACCCCTGTCCAAAGCATCTTCCGAGATTACATCTACGAGCGTAGTCATGCATTTAAGATTTCCTCAGTGAAACGCAGCGTGACCAGCTGTTCACATCAGTAGCTTCATAGATACAATATGGCCGCAAAGCTTAGGCGATATCGTTCAGCAGATTAACCTTCCCTCTGCTAAGGCCTGCATTATGACGCCGGCACTCCGCGAGGCAGGTCCCCCGGACCGACGAGCAGCTAAAAATTAAGCTGCAAGTGCAAAATTATTATTGTTTGCGTTTATATTTAATTCCGATTTTTAAAGAGGCCATCGGAGCCCTCTACTCGCCATAATCCCCTCGGTTGCCCTGTCGAGACCATTACATCCCCATATTTAGTTGCCAATGTATTATACTATACTTCTCCAGGAAATAAACATGATTTTTATGTCATATTTCAACCAGGTAGGCACGCACAGGTGCTCCCTCTGCTCCGCCTATGTTAATCGGAGCCGCACTTAACCAGTATGTTCCCTGGCTAACCTTGTCCAGCACAATCCCCTCCAGGAGCACCACATTTGCCTTTAGCAATATAAGGTGAACACCCATTGGCGCATCCTCTGGCCCCACTGTTTGGCTCTCATTTCCCAAAAGTTTTATGCCTGCATTGGCAAATACCTTGCTCGCATCTTCTGTGACCGTAATGTCCCCTGCGATTAGTATTCTATCCTTGGCGCCATTTGATTCTGCGTCTGAGAGAATTTGCCGTGCCTCTGCTGCACCTATGTCTCCTGCCATTCTCGCCACATAACATGGGCCGACCACCCTGTCCAACAGGATGTTGTCAATAGTCTCACCACCATTAACAAAATGGGCAGGCGCATCCACATGGGTTCCATTGTGGGCACACATGCTAAAGCCAGACAGGTTGTACAAATCCCCCTTTTCCATGCTGCAAATCTGTATTTTCTCTGGAATGGGATCACCAGGATACACGTTACAATTAAGTAGCTCCTGAGATATGTCGATTATTCTCATTCTTCCTCCAAAAAACAATGCGCCCCTGAGGACGCATCGTCTACAAACAAATTAAAGTGTTACCTTGTGGTATGTCTTCTTACCCTTCTTAATTGTGACTCCCTCTGTCAGCTGTGCCTCAGAAACCGTTGCCATAATGTCTGCAACCTTTTCGCCATTTACGGACACGCCGCCGCCAGCAATCAGCTTACGAGCCTCGTTCTTAGATGCGCAAAGGCCTGTGATTACCATAAGGTCGATAACTGTTATTGCCCCGTCAGTCAGCTTATCTGCTGTGAGCTGAGTTGTAGGCATGTTGGCATCCTCTACACCATGTACGAACAGCGCCTTTGCTGCTGCCTGTGCCTTGTCTGCCTCCTCCTGACCATGTACCAGCTTGGTAAGCTCGTAGGCCAGAATCTCCTTGGCGGTGTTGAGCTGTGCTCCCTCCCATGAATCCATCTTGTCGATCTCCTCAAGAGGCAGGAATGTGAGCATACGGATACACTTAAGAACATCCTTATCGTGCACATTTCTCCAGTACTGATAGAAATCAAAGGGAGATGTCTTGTTGGGATCCAGCCATACAGCACCATTGGCTGTCTTACCCATCTTCTTACCCTCGGAATTCAGGAGCAATGTGATTGTCATGGCGTGAGCGTCCTTACCAAGCTTGCGCCTGATGAGCTCTGTACCACCCAGCATGTTGGACCACTGATCGTCTCCGCCGAACTGCATATTGCAGCCGTACTCCTTGAATAGGTGATAGAAGTCGTAGGACTGCATGATCATGTAGTTGAACTCCAGGAAGGACAGTCCCTTCTCCATGCGCTGCTTGTAGCACTCAGCTCTCAACATGTTGTTAACGGAGAAACATGTTCCAACCTCTCTCAGCAAGTCTACGTAGTTGAGCTTGAGCAGCCAGTCTGCGTTGTTTACGGCAATAGCGCCGCCGGGGCCAAAGTCAATAAACTTCTCCATCTGTGCCTTAAAGCAACGGCAGTTGTGCTCGATTGTCTCGGGAGTAAGCATAGAACGCAGGTCAGAACGTCCGGAGGGGTCTCCGATGTAACCAGTGCCGCCGCCCAACAGAACAACAGGCTTGTTACCTGCCATCTGAAGTCTCTTCATCAGGCAAAGTGCCATAAAGTGGCCTACGTGTAGTGAATCAGCTGTAGGATCAAATCCAATATAGAAAGTAGCCTTGCCGCTGTTGATCATCTCCTTGATCTCGGACTCGTTTGTTACCTGTGCAATCAGGCCTCTGGCTCTCAGTTCCTCAAAAATACCCATAAAAAATCTCCTTTAGTAAATAAAAAACGTCCCCTCGTGTTAACCACGAAAGGACGGGAATACCGTGTTACCACCTTTCTTCGCCACAGCCTCGCGACTATGACCTTAGGGAGTCATAAACTCCTGCACTGAGATGACGGTGTGCCTCCGTCGCAGCCTACTGACATCAGCGTTCGGTGCGCAGCTCCAGGATGTATTCACAAATACCCTCCGCCATAGCCTCGCACCAACCGGCTGCTCTCTCCTGCGGTCTAAGTAAATGCTACTTGTTCCCTTCATTGCCTTTGACGCATCCTAGGATATATCAAGGATGGGATTGAGTCAAGTACAAAACGCCAAAGGCACGGAATTATAAGACAGATTTCAACAGTAATCGAGCCAAATTTGATGTTCGAAATAATGTACTGCCTCACATTTTGCACTTGATGATTGCTAAAAATCTATTCCTTTCAGTAATCCTTTGGTTCTCCACAAACTACGCATTTCTTGGCAAAAAGACCCTTGAGTT
>JAZNEA010000042.1:12500-20870 GCA_045588325.1 Clostridia bacterium | reverse complement strand
AACGACATGGCTACGATCCGACTTCAGGAGTACACTGACATGGTATATAACCTAATGTAAATTGACATAATTTGACAATTGGTTGCGAAAAAACGAAATAATTGTATAATTGACCATGTGTGATGACTACGGATAGCTAGTCAGACATATACATTAGAGGGATTCCTCACATATTAGATAAGGAGATATTGACATGGATTTTCTTAAGAAGTTTTGGCCCAGAGCATTTAAGGCAGATGATGTAGCAACGATGATCATCAACATTATCATTTACTTGGTAGTTGGCGCTATTGCTGGCTTACTCATTGGTATTCTTTCTAACATTCCAGTAGTTAAACTTGTTACAGGTATTGCTGGAGCATTGGTTGACATCTACTGCTTGGTAGGTATCGTTCTTTCTGTTCTTAAGTTCTGCAAGGTTGTTAAGTAATCAGACAGTACTATTAGTAGACAATGGAGCCGTTCTCGATGAGGGCGGCTTTTTTGATTCCATTTTTTACAGAATCGTGAATAAACGGTTCTTGATTTATTGACGATATTTACAAACTCGGGTAAAATCTTTATTTGGCAGTATTTGTGATTATGATGGAGGAGAGCAAGGATGTTTAATCTTTCCAAGGAAGTCCGCAGAGAAGTTATACGTATGCTAATTACCTTAGCCCCTATGTGTTTGATTATGTACGGACTTTTTGCACTGGCAGGATATTGGCAGTTTGATACTGTTCTCGGTGCCCTTGCCGGATATTCGTTGGCATTCCTCTATTATTTTATGCTGGCCTGTTCTGTGGAGACATCCATGACTAAGGAGACAGCAGAGGAGGCTAAGCTGCACCAGTTCAGGAGTTACTGGGTACGTCTTGGAGTAATCGCTATTGTATTGATTGCTGCCATATATGCCCCACAGGTTAATGCGTGGGCTACCATTATCCCCTTGGTTTTCCCGAGACTGGCCATTTACATTTTAAATGCCTGGGATACTATGAGGGCACCCAAGACGACAGACACTAATGAGGATCAGGAGATTGTAGATGAACGTTAATGTTTCCGGACCTAGGATATTCTTTGAGATTCCAATCTTAGGCGGCATTGTAATAACAGAGAGTGTAGTTTGCCAGTGGATCTTCATGGTGGTGATTATTGGGCTTTCCCTGTGGCTGGTTAAGGACTTTAAGGTCAGGAATATCTCCCGCAAGCAGGCCCTTGTGGAGAAGATATATGGCATGCTGTCCAATATGGTTGAGTCCACAATGGGCAAGCGTGGAGAGAGATACAAGGCATACATTGGCACATTGTTTGTATTCTCCTTTATGGGCAGCATCTCCGGCGTTTTGGGCTTTAGACCCTACACAGCAACCATCGCTGTTACGGGAGCCATGGCGCTTGTCACATTCGTGATGATTCAGGCAGCCTCAATTAAGGACAGCGGAGTTAAGGGCTGGCTTAAGTCCTATGCTGAACCTTTTCCGTTTATGTTGCCACTTAACATTATTTCAAACGCAGCTACACCTGTTTCTATGGCAGCCAGACACTTTGGTAACATTACAGCAGGTATGGTAATTACAGCTCTTGTATACGGAGCATTGGGATCTCTCAGCGCAGCATTGTTGCAGTGGATTCCTAGTGCCATTCTCAGTTCTATGACATTCTTGCAGGTTGGTATTCCAGCAGTATTGTCACTTTACTTTGACTGGTTCGGAGCATTCATGCAGGCATTTGTATTCTGCATGTTGACTATGGTTTTTATAGCTAATGCCTGTTCGGCCGAGGAGGCTTAGGGCTTAGCTAAGGAATATATTTTTTGGAGGATATTATGGAGAGAGCAATCGTTTTGGCAGCATCTGCTATTGGAGCAGGTATCGCACTTATCGCAGGCGTAGGACCTGGCGTTGGTCAGGGTTTTGCAGCAGGAAAGGCTTGTGAGGCAGTAGGTAGACAGCCTGAGGCAGCATCTCAGATCAGAACTATGATGCTTACTGGTTGTGCTCTTGCAGAGTCTACAGGTATTTATTCATTCGTTATTGCACTTATTCTTGTACTCATGAACCCATTGGTTGGAATGCTGTAAGGAGAGAGGATGAACCTTTTATTCTTAAGTGAACAGTCAACTCAGGGTCTATTTGAGCTGAACGATCTTTGGACGCTTGTTTTTACATGGATTAACCTTTTGATCCTGTATTTTGTCATGAAGAAATTTTTCTTTGGCAAGATCGAGGCCGTGCTGGATCAGCGCAGGTCAGAGGTGGATGATACATATCGCAAGGCTGACGAGACAGAGGCAGAGGCCAAAGCACTCAAAGAGGAGTATGATGCCAGGATGGCAGAGGCCACAGCTAAGGCTGAGGCTATTGTCAGCAATGCTGTTAAGACCGCCAGGTCCAAGGAGACAGAGATAGTATCCGAGGCCAGATCCAAGGCTGCAGCGACGATGGCATCCGCAGAGGCTAAGATTGAGCTCGACAGGCAGAAGGCCATCAATGAGGTCAAGGAGGACATCTCCGTCATGGCTGTTGAGATTGCAACCAAGGTTATCGAGAGGGAGATCGAGGCACAGGATCATGAGAGACTCATTGAGCAGATGATTGAGCAGCTTACTGCAGAGCAGGAGGCTCAGGCATGATCAGTGCTAATAAGTATGGTCAGGCCTTATTCAATTTGGCCACAGAGCAGGGATGTGTTGACACCGTATTGGAGGACATGCGCAGCATCAGGAATGCTATGAATGATGATCCCCGCATAATGGATATTCTCACATCGCCTGCAGTCCTTGCAGCAGACAAGAGGGGGCTTATTACAGATGCCTTTGGCGAGGCAGATGATATTTTGGTGAACACTCTGTTGTTGCTCTGCGATATGGGAGAGATGACATCCTTTCCCCATGTGTTGCAGACGTATTCCGACTGTTATGACAAGGCCAAAAATATATGCAGGGTCCGACTGGTCAGCGCAGTAGAGCTTTCTGACGAGCAATGCGGCAAATTGCTGGTGCAGCTGGAAAGAACTACGGGCATGACAGTTGTGCTGGAGAGGACAGTAGATCCAGATATTATTGGTGGATTGGTGTTGGATTTCCCAGACCGCAGGATCGATACCAGCCTCAAAACCAGGCTTCGCGCAATGCAGGAGGCCTTAACAGAGACTATTAATTAGGACAGGTAAAATATATGCAATTAAGAGCAGACGATATTAGCCGCGTAATCAAAGAACGAATTGCTAATTATTCCAATCGCATAGAGGAGAAGGAAACCGGCTACGTTATGACCGTAGGAGATGGTATTGCCAGAGTGCATGGATTGGACAACTGTATGTCCAACGAGCTCCTTGAGTTTGACAGCGGAGTATATGGCATGGCCCTTAACCTGGAGGAAAATTTCGTATCTTGTGTTATGTTGGGCAGTGATTCCGGTGTTTCTGAGGGAGACATCGTAAAGAGGACAGGCAGAGTTGTGTCTGTGCCTGTAGGAGATGCACTTATTGGTCGCGTTGTCGATGCCTTAGGTCAACCAATTGATGGCAAGGGACCAGTTGTGGCAGATAAGTATATGCCAATTGAGCGCAAGGCCTCAGGCATTATTGAGAGAAAGTCTGTTTCTGTTCCATTGGAGACAGGCATCAAGGCCATCGACTCCATGATCCCCATTGGCAGAGGTCAGAGAGAGCTCATTATCGGCGACCGTCAGACAGGTAAGACAGCTATTGCCACAGACACTATTATTAACCAAAAGGGTAAAGACGTTATTTGCATCTACGTAGCCATCGGTCAGAAGAAATCTACTGTAGCACAGTTGGTTGATCTGTTGACTACTAGTGGTGCCATGGAATACACAATCGTTGTATCCGCAACAGCATCAGAGTTGGCACCCTTGCAGTATATTGCACCGTATTCAGGTTGTACCATGGGTGAGTATTTCATGGATCAGGGCAAAGACGTTCTCATTGTATACGATGATTTGTCAAAGCACGCCGTAGCTTATCGTACTATGTCACTGCTTATTCGCAGACCTCCGGGACGTGAGGCATACCCAGGAGACGTTTTCTATCTGCATTCCAGACTCCTTGAGAGAGCAGCAAGACTGGCCCCCGAATATGGCGGAGGATCTCTGACAGCATTGCCCATCATCGAGACTCAGGCTGGAGACGTATCTGCGTATATTCCAACTAACGTTATTTCCATCACAGATGGACAGATATTCCTGGAGACAGAGTTGTTCCATAGCGGCATTAGACCTGCTGTAAACCCCGCTATTTCTGTATCACGAGCAGGTGGTTCCGCACAGATTAAGGCCATGAAGAAGGTTTCCGGCCCGCTCAAACTGGCATATTCCCAGTATAGAGAGCTGCAGTCTTTCGCACAGTTTGGCTCCGATCTCGACAAGGACACCAAGGCTCGTCTTGACCAGGGACAGCGCATCGTAGAGGTGCTCAAGCAGGGCCGTAATGCTCCTGTTGCAGTAGAATTACAGGTAATCATCATCTACTTGGTTGTTTACAACCACCTGGGCGATGTGCCTGTTGAGCATATTGGTAAGTTTGAAAAGGATTTGTTCCGTTACATTATGGAGAACCATCAGTCAATTGTGGAATCCATAAGAGAGAGTGGCCAGCTGACTGACGAGAATGTACAGACAATTGTCAGAGTAGCCCAAGAGTTCAAAACCTATTTTAATCCGGAGGCATAATTCTTAAGATGGGTGGAGCATCACTTAAGGCAATTAAAGAGCGTATTAAGAGCGTAGAAGGCACCATGCAGATCACCAAGGCCATGGAACTTGTTGCTACGTCAAAGTTGCAGCATGCCAGGGAACAGGTGGAGAGAGCACGCCCCTTTTATGAGACGCTGCAAAAAATCATCGAGAACATCGAGACAACATACTCTGATACCAGTTCTCCGTTTTTTCAGGCACGGCAGATTGGGAAGACATGTTATATAGTAATCGGTGGCGACAGAGGGTTAGCCGGAGGGTTTAACAATAATGTATTCAAGGCTGTGGCAGCCCATGCTACAGAGGAGAAAGGGACATACTGCGTATTGCCTCTGGGCAAAAAGTGCCACGAGCATTTCCTGCATAGGGAGACTGAGCTTGTAGAGTTTCAGGTCACAGAGGCCCAGAATGTGGGCGTTGGAGACTGTATTGATATAGGCAGGTTGGTTACCAAGGGATTCCGGAACGGAGAGTATGACAGAGTCTATGTCTGCTATTCCAGGTTTGTCTCCATGATGAGCCAGGAGCCAGTAATCGAACAGTTGCTGCCACTACACGTCGAGCCTGACACAAGGCAGAATCACAAGCTCACTATTTATGAGCCTGGTGAGGGGCAGATTTTGAACATCATAGTCCCCAGTTTCCTTTCCGGCATGATTTATGGAGCAGTCTGTGAATCCATGGCAGCAGAACAGGCAGCACGACGCATGGCAATGAGTTCGGCATCGGACAATGCCCAGGAGATCAAGGATGGATTGACCCTGGAGTACAACAGAGCTCGACAGGCCGTTATAACACAGGAAATCACAGAAATTGTGGCAGGCGCAGAGTAAAATTAGAGGAGAATACATATGAGCGACAAAAACGTTGGCAAAGTTATACAGGTTATTGGACCAGTATTGGACATCCAGTTTTCGGATGGCCATTTGCCGGATATGTTAAACGCAATTGAGGTTATTAACGGAGATAGCAAAATCGTATGCGAAGTTGCACAGCAGCTGGGCGATAATGTTGTCCGTACAATCGCTATGAGCTCCACAGACGGCCTCCAGCGAGGAGTTGAGGCAGTGGACACTGGCAAGTGTATTTCTGTTCCTGTAGGTCCAGAGACTCTCGGCAGATTGTTCAACCTGTTGGGAGAGAACATCGATAACAAGCCCCAGGTAGAGACTAAAGAGCGTTGGCCCATTCATAGGGAGGCTCCTGACTTTGAGGAGCAGGATACATCCACAGAGATCCTGGAGACAGGCATCAAGGTTGTTGACCTTATCTGTCCCTATGCTAAGGGCGGTAAGATTGGACTCTTTGGTGGTGCTGGTGTAGGTAAGACAGTTCTCATTATGGAGCTGATTAATAATATCGCTAAGGAGCATGGTGGCATTTCTGTGTTCACTGGAGTTGGCGAGCGCACACGTGAAGGTAATGATCTTTACAACGAAATGATGGACAGTGGCGTTATTAACAAGACTGCTTTGGTTTACGGTCAGATGAACGAGCCACCGGGAGCCAGAATGAGAGTAGGTCTGTCAGGACTGACTATGGCCGAGTACTTCCGTGACAAGGAGGGACAGGATGTTCTGCTCTTTATCGACAACATCTTCAGATTTACACAGGCAGGTTCTGAGGTTTCCGCTCTGCTGGGCAGAATGCCCTCAGCTGTAGGATATCAGCCCACATTGGCAACAGAGATGGGCGCACTGCAGGAGCGCATTACATCTACTAAGAGGGGATCAATTACATCTGTTCAGGCAATTTACGTGCCTGCAGACGACCTTACAGACCCAGCTCCTGCTACAACCTTCGCACACCTTGATGCTACGACTGTTTTGTCCAGAGCTATTTCGTCCTTAGGTATTTACCCCGCCGTAGATCCATTGGAATCCACATCACGAATTCTGGCGCCAGACATCGTAGGTCAGGAACATTATGATGTTGCCAGACAGGTACAGAGCATACTTCAGCGTTACAAGGAGTTACAGGATATTATTGCTATCATGGGTATGGACGAGTTGTCCGAGAATGACAAGTTGATCGTTAATCGTGCCCGCAAGATTCAGAGATTCCTGTCCCAGCCATTTACTGTCGCAGAGCAGTATACAGGTATGCAGGGTAAGTATGTTCCTCTATCTGAGACTATCCGTGGATTTAAGGAAATCATAGAGGGTAAGCACGACGACTTGCCAGAGTCTGCATTCTTGTTTGTAGGAACCATTGAGGAGGCTGTTGCCAAGGCAGCTGCTACGGAGAATAACTAATATGTCATATAAATTGCGTATTGTTACCCCAGAGGGTATATTGTTTGATGACCAGGTGGAAAAACTGGTGGCGCATACCGTCCTGGGTGACATTTGTATTCTTGCTAACCATATAGATATCGTGACGGTTATTGACGTGGGCAAGGTGTCTCTTTCTCAGGGAGACAAGACAAGGTATGCTGCGTGTTCTGGTGGAGTGCTATCCGTGAGAGACGGAGAGTGTAGCCTGGTTGCAACAACCTTTGAATACGCCGAGGACATTGACGCAGCTAGGGCTCAGATTGCTAAGGACAGGGCAGAGGAAAAACTCAAAAACCAGTTGGAGACAAAACAACAGGCGTTGTACAAGGCTAAGCTGCAGAGGGCGCTTTGCAGACTCAATGTAAGTGGAATGATCTCTCACAAGTAAGATGGATAATAAAGAAGTAACAGATTTATACACGTGGGAAGAGTTGACGAGTGCATGTAAAAAGTGCACTCGTTGTGAATTGTGCCAATTGAGGACAAATGTCGTAATGGGACGAGGAAACAGGCATGCAGATATTATGTTTGTTGGAGAGGGACCAGGACAACAGGAGGACATACAAGGCGAACCATTTGTGGGGGCAGCAGGACGACTGCTAAACACGGCACTTACTGCCCTTAGATTTCCAACGGACTCCTATTATATTACTAATATAGTTAAGTGCCGTCCGGAGAACAACAGGGAGCCGTTACCACAAGAGATAGCCACATGCATCCAATGGCTGAGGGCAGAGACAAGACTTGTGCAGCCTAAAATAGTTGTGTGCCTTGGCAATATTGCTCTTAAGACCCTGATAGACAAGGACGCCTCTATTACACGCCAGCGCGGCAGATGGCATAACAAAAAGGGTATATTATTTACTGCAACATATCACCCCGCAGCACTTCTGAGGCGCAGCGACTACAAGGAGGACTTTTGGAGAGACCTGGTCGCAGTTAAGGAAAGGTTGGATTTAGACGATGAATAAGCTTCAAGACTTTTACAGGGAATATATGGAAGAGATGCAAATCCTCGGCCTTAGCGACGACAGTGACAGCTTTGTCTACGGTCATGGAGATCCTGATTCAACCGTGGTGCTAATAGGAGAGGCACCAGGAGCAGAGGAGGTAAAGGCAGGTATTCCATTTGTGGGACAGGCCGGGAAAAACCTTAACAGTCGATTAGAATCGGGGGGGATATCCCGACAGGATATATTCGTGACAAACGCTATCAAGTATAGACTTTCCGAGGTTAATCCCAAAACAGGCAAATTGCGCAATCGCCCAGCTACCGCCCAGGATATAAGGGCCAACAGCCGATGGCTGCGAATGGAGATGGAGAGGATCAGGCCAAAGGTCATAATCACGTTGGGCAGGGTGCCACTGAAATGCCTATTCCCGGACAAGAATTA
>JAZNEA010000042.1:0-7500 GCA_045588325.1 Clostridia bacterium | reverse complement strand
GAGGTTTGGCACCTCGATGTCGGCTCATCGCATCCTGGAGCTGGAGCAGGTTCCAAGGGTTTGGCTGTTCGCCAATTAAAGCGGTACGCGAGCTGGGTTCAGAACGTCGTGAGACAGTTCGGTCCCTATCTGTCGTGGGCGTAGGATATTTGAAGGGGGCGGCTCCTAGTACGAGAGGACCGGAGTTGACGAACCGACAGTACGCCAGTTGTTCTGTCAAGGGCATAGCTGGAAAGCTGAGTTCGGAAGTGATAAGCGCTGAAAGCATCTAAGCGCGAAACATGCCCTAAGATGAGATATCCCTTCCGCAAGGAGTAAGGTCACACAAAGATGATGTGTTTGATAGGTTGGAGGTGGAAGAGCTGTGAGGCTTGTAGCTGACCAATACTAATCGACCGAGGGCTTGAGTACAAGTTAGTACAACGCAAATGGTTAAAACCAATATAGAGATATTTGATTATGCGATTTTGAGGTTGCGAGAAACAACCAGAGCTAATCCGGTGTGAATAGAGGGAGGGCAACACCTGTTCCCATACCGAACACAGTAGTTAAGGCTCCATACGTCGACAATACTTGGCTGGCGACGGCCCGGGAAGATAGATACATGCCGGATATTTATGTTAAGACCATCGAGAAATCGATGGTCTTTTCTTTTTATCTGTCCCAGATCTATTTAAGATTCATTCATAAAAATACGCATATTTTCATTCATATTAAAGTTTTATTAAAGCATGTAAATCTAAAGGAATAAAATTTACACATTATTGTTTTCCAAAATTTTACATTTATAGAATTTTGTGGTATAGTCCGTATGTCAAAACAGATATAAAAATGGGAACATATGGAATAAAATAAGGAATTGTTGATTAATGGAAAAATTCAAGGGGATAATCTCGCATATCGACCTTAAAAGGTTACTCATAAAGTTTACATCTTTATTACTTATTTTTGTATTTCTTTCTCAGGTTTTTGCAGGAGTGTTTAATGCACTACCTGCTATTGCAGCATCTGAGGATATTGTTTTAGAAGGTCCAATTGCAGCTATGGCTAACACAACTGTTACACAGATGGGTGTTGCCAATACAGTTACCTTTATCGCTGAGGCAGAAGAGGATTCCTATTTCTATGTTTCTACTGAGTATGTAGATGCCAAGATCTTAGATGACTATTTCACAGATGGTTCTGTTGTTATTAAGCCAGAGGTAGGCAACTTAGCTATTATCGAGATCTTTGCAGATGGAGAGGATGGTTTCTATTTCCAGCTGAATAAGGGTGTATTTACAGCCTTCTATATTCCTTTTATTTCTAACAAGACAGCTGGTACAACAGCATCTGCTACATTCTATGGAGCAAATGGCTCCACTCTTTCTGAGGCTAAGGCTAATGCAAAGGCACAGGCTACAGATGTAGCCAATGCCATGGCTACTATTAGCTGGTCATTAGATAGCAAGCTCCAGATTCTCACATGCACTCCATCTAATAACGATGAAGTAGTTATTGCAGTATCTGGTAACTTCCCAACAGGTGCATATGTAGAGGCTACACCTGTATCCTATGATATCCCAGGCACAACTACACTATACGGCTATTCCATTAATGTATATAGGGGAGATGGTGCTCTTCTCACAGACAATGGCGAGAGCTACAACTATTGCGTATATGATAAGTCCTATGCAGATACACTTACTAAGTACGAGGACAAGGCCGCAGTTCTTACTTTTGACAACACAGCAGACATTACCAAGGTAGTGCCTGTTATTTCCGATGCATGCGTAAGCTTCGCAACAGCACTTACTTCCAACATCCTCGTAGTAGTAGAGGAGAGCGAGATTTCTGGTGCAACAGTTGGTGGTACTAATGGTAAGGGTTCTATTAATGTAACTGTTAATATTGATAGAAGCCAAATTCCTTCTGGTAGGAGCGTTACATTGCAGCTCCTTAGAAATGGTGTAGCAGTCAGTGGACAGTTGGTTACATTGAATTCAAATACAACCACATATACATTCTCTGGAATGGATTTTTATACAGATGTAACTAGGAAATACAAAGCAAATTATTCTGTATTGGTAACCTTTGATGGTTCTGATAACTATATTATGGCTATAGATACTAAGGTCGTAAAGGGAGACACAGGTTATTTTGTAGACATTACTTCTAGCCATCATGGAAACTCCAGCTTTCTTGAGAATGGTGACCAAGTAATGCTTCGTTGGGACGGGTTTGCTTCAGATAGATTTCTTATAGAGGATGAGAATGGTAAGCTCGCACCTATGTCTGTAGATTATTGGGGACAGGCAGGATATTTAAAGGACAGAGTCATTAACGGTGTTACATATACTTATACTTATGTAGCATCGCAGATAGATGCAGCAATCACAGCTGCAGGTGGTACAAAACAGGATCTACAGTATATTTGGTTTGCAAATATTGATGAATCTAGAACACATAGAAATGCTAATGAGGTATTTTTGTCTTTGATCAATGCAAAGACAAATGACCTTATGTGTTTCTGGAATGACTGGTATGACTATACTAACAAGGTAGAGACAGACGCAAATAACCATGCTTTTTCTACATTGGGAGATAAGAATGCAGATGCGCAGGACTTAGATTCTGATAATGCAGATGTTGTTATTTATATGACATCTTATGCCAATGGCTTATATATGGCAGATTATGAAAATGGTAGTTTTAAAGCTTTTGACGCATATTTAATGGGATATTACGGTGAGGCTTCTGGAGTAAGAAATAATTCTGCTAGTGAAGGTAATACTACAGATAAATGGCAAGTATATAAACTTACATATGAGGAGTCTATCGTAATTGATGTGGCTGTAGCTGCACCTCAGCCGGCAAATGATGATGTTAAGATTGATCACAACAAGCAGATTGACTTCTTGGGTGACAACCTTATGTATGGCGATAAGCACGATAACCCAGACACAACAATAGATAGTGCTGCTACAGGCCTTGAGGACCTTTATAGATTGTACTTGGATCTTAAGGGATTTTCCTTGCCAATTGACGTTTTGATTGTTGCTGACGCCACAACATCTATGTATAACCAGTATGGTGTATATAACGGAAAGAAAGAAGATAGATACGATACAACTAACCGTTTGCTGTTTGCACAGGGTGGATTGTTAGAGCGTATTTATTCTATGAACCCAGACAACCAGGTTAGCCTTGTAACATTTGCAGGATGTAACTATTCCTTTGAATATGTAGGAGCAGGTAATGGTAACTATAACTTAAGAGATACAGACTTTGATAGAGAAGGAATGTATGAGGGAAATGGTTTTGTAGATGCAGATGGTGGTAGCTACAATATCGTTCTTAAAGGGTATGACTATCCAGGATACAAGATTATTCATGATACAAGCACAGGAACTGTAACCATAGAGGATATGACAGCTGCAGAGGTTGAGGTATCTAGGAGTTTGATGCAGGTAGGCTCAGATGGCAAGAACCTTTATGGTGTTGGTGTTGATGGAACTAAGAGAATCTACTACAAAACACAGACTAAGGATCACGTGTCTCAGATTATGATGACATGGTGGAATTATAACGAGTATCTTAATAGTTTGGCTGCCTTTGACGAAGATGGATACACAACTGGTTATTCAGTGTTTGAGAACGCCGATTATGCTAACAGTGGCTTCCATGCAGATACTAGCCGTCATGAGACAGAGATTACATCTAGCTTTAATGGTTTTGGTGGTACAAGCTATGCTACGGGCTTAATTAGAGCTCAAGAATTGCTTAATCACAGTGACGTAAGTGCAGACCACCACGAGAAAATAGTTATTTTCTTGAGTGATGGTGAACCTAACCTTATTTTGTCTTCAGATGAGTATGGAACGTATTCAGACGATTTAGCCGCAATGAAGTTCTATTGTTCTGGCGGTGTTGGTGGAATAGTTACAGATGACAAAGTAAGTCAAGCCCTTGCATATACTGGAACAAGAAATGCATGGGATAGCTTTGTCAAGGCAGCAAAAGAGTCACTGGTATCTGATGCAATGATTGATAACTTCTCTGTTTATGCTATCGGTATTGCTATGAGTCAGGCATCCACAGATGAGAGGGACATTCTGGGCTATATCGGTATGACTAAGGGCGATAGAGTTGTTGATAGAACTGTTGAGCCGGGAGTTACATACTTCGATGCATCTAATATGTTATCAGCTCCGAATACCGTTTCTGTAGCCTTCGAGGATGTAGCTTCTGAGTATGCAGGCAGGACGGACACAATTAAGATGACAAGCATCGAAACTTCGTGGACCTATTATCTCGAGATTTACTCGGATTTTAAGGCAGGGGATGTAGTATATTTTGATGTTTATGTTCCGGAGGGTGTCACATTAACTTCTATTGAGACTAATAGCTCTTATGAAAGAGTAAATAAAGTAGAATGTCCAACAATAGAGAATGGTAAATGGATAACTGTAAAATCAAACGTACTAGCAGATAACTATAAGATTAGAGCTAATTTTAAGTCTGATGGAACAGCATTTGAGGTCTACATAAGTAATGCGTACTCTATACCTGCGAGTGCTATTACATACTTCGATGCATCAGATTTAAGTAATCATTCTACACATAGTGGAGGATATACTTTTACTGATAATGTAACAGGAATTGGTGGTGTATCTCCAGTTATTGAGGTGAGTGGAGGAGCTCCATCAAAAGGAACTAACGCAATTGTCATTGATCACGAACTCAAGGTTGGAGATAAGGTTAGCTTTGATATCTATGTTCCGTCTAATGAGGGTACTTTCACATTCCAAGGTGTTAAAGAGGTAGTTAGTACTGACTTTGTTCAAGAAAATGATAATGCTAATGCACATTGGGCTCAATATGGTCGCGATCAGTGGGTACATATAGAAGCAACTGTTACTGAAGAATCAAATGTTATTGAGATATGGTTAGACGGCGCTAGCGCTAATACTACATTTAAGGCATATCTAAGCAATATCACTGTTGAGACAACACCAGAAGAAAAAGTAACAATCACAGACGATGTAACTATCACAGAATCCAACGCCTACTTGGCAGGCAACTCTGACCAGCTTAAGTCTGCATTGGATATTATCTTGGATGGTAGTTATATCTCTGGTGTTACATTGACAGACTCCTTAAGTCAGTATGTTGAGCTATATAAGCAGCCAGACCTTAAGATCACATTGTCTATTGCAGGTTCCGAGCCTGTAACAGTATGGCAATCCGAGGGTGAGGTTGCGGCGCCAGGATCGAATGTAACGTTTACGAATACGATCACTGAGCTTTATATTGCGAGTGGTGCAAGTGCAACTACATTTGCTTCTGTAATAACAGAGCCAAGTCAAATTATACAGTATGTTACATATACACCAGGTGGTACTAATGGCTCTACAGGTCAGATACACGTTAAGTTTAACCCATCCTTTAAGATTGATAGTTCTTACAAGTTTACTATTTCTTATAACGTAAAGGGAACACAAGCACTAAAGGATGTTGCGGGTCAGTATGGTGGAAACACTGGCGACCAAAACACAGACTATGGTTTAAATCAGACCAGTTCTCTTAAGGGTGGTATGAACTCTAATAATGAGTCTATTGTTAAGTACAACTTAGGTGGAAATGCTTATTATGACGATTATCCTCACCCTGTTGTACAGAGCTATATTCCTTCTAAGTTCAGTTTGCGTAAGGTGAATAGACCTTTGAATAGTGGAGATAAGACATTTGTTCTTTCAGGTGCAGTATTTACATTGTTTAGAGCAACATACAAGTACGATGCAAATGGCAATGTAATTGGCAGAGAGATTGTTATGAAAGATGGCGATTTCGCTTGGAAAGAAGAACAGACTGTAAACAGCGATGGTCTTGTTGTCTTTAGTATTTCAGATCCAGCTCTTGGTGGAAATATGTATGGCACATATTTGCTTTATGAGACTAAGGCTCCAGATGGATATTATCTAACAGATGACTACTGGTATGTAGATGTTGCAATAGATGGAACAGTAACTGTTACAAGTGCTAAGGGACGTACTTATGTGAATGAGGCTACAACAAGTGTAGTTGAGTTCTCAGGTGAGGGACCACGTACACACGACAATAATCTTCATGGAAGAGTATTGTTACAGATTCCAAACAGCGAGTTGTACTTCCTCCCAGATACTGGTGGCTTCGGTACTTACTTATTTACGATTTTAGGCGTAGGTCTTATTACAGCTGCGGTTCTTCTTATTAAGAGCCAGAAGGATAAAGTAGAGGCAGATGCTTAGAATATATAAACAGAAAAGAGATAGAAAAACATGAGGAATAGTCTTATTAAAACATCCATGCTCTTGGCTACTTTGGTGCTAGTAATAGCAACAACAGTAATCCCTGCCATGGCAATGGATACAACGCTTAGCGTAATGCCAGCGACCGGAGGTATGGGAACGTATATTTTTACGTTCGTAGGCGTTCTGGTTATGGCATGCGCGATCATCTTCTTTATGAATCGTAAGAACAAGGACGATGATGAAGACGAAGAGGAAGAGGAAGAGGAGACAGAGGAATAATGTTCAACTCCATACTTAATTTGGTACAAGCTCCAGTAATGGAGATTAGTACATATAATTTTAAGCCTGACGGCATCGAATACATTAAGGTGTCGTTGTGGGTCGGAAATAGCGAAAGGAGGATATAGGGAGTCCGACTTAAGCTAAATTCGATCAAAAACAAAAACGAAAGGAAAAAAAGACATGAAAACAAGTTTTAAGAAGGTTTTTTCAGTAGTACTTGCTCTTGCAATGGTATTGTCCGCAATTCCTGCAATGGCAGCTAATGAGTTTACCGGCACAGCTGCAGGTAGCATTACAGTAAACAATCTTGATAGTGACACAACTGATGTTAGCTATTTGCAGATTATCGTTAAGGACGAGACATCTGCTTTGGGTTGGAAGTTTGCAAATGATGTAATTCTTGAAAAATTTGAGGCTGCTTATTTCCCAACAACAGATGCTACTCCAGAAGAGGTTATGCAGGCCGTTCTTAGGGATTATGAGGGTTCTAAGAATGGAGCAGCCACATCTGGTGCAGCAAATGCTTCCGAGCAGTTTAGAGCAGCTCTTGAGGAAGTAAAGGCACTCAATGGTAGAACTCCCATGGATGTTGTTGGCCAGAAAGCAACAGTTGAATTGACAGATGCTGATGATGTAGGTGTATACCTTATCGTTGCAGCTGATACTACAAATGATGTTGTTTATAACAACATGGCTGCTTTTGTTAACTTTGGTTATACAAATGGTGCTGTTTCATCTATTGATGATGTAGAGATCGAAGCAAAGTCTGCAGATAACATTGTTATCAAGGATTCCGATGAGGAGTCTATGGCTATTGGTACAACAGTAACATATACTATCTCAGGTTTGTATCCATTCTTTGCTGAACAGTATGAGGCATCTGCTACATATACAATTAGTGATAGCTCTGAGCAGTTAAAGGAGTTTAATATTACTTCTGTTGTTG
>JAZNEA010000041.1:0-18425 GCA_045588325.1 Clostridia bacterium | reverse complement strand
AGCTTATACTTGTCCACAAAGTCCATAACTGACTGGATAAAGGCCTCTCTGCCCTCCTTGGTCCTGGCCATCTGGCTAAAGCCGTCGGCTCCCCATCCACCAATTGACAGAACAATCTTAGTGGTCTTAACTATATCTCTGGCCTCTGTAAGATAATGGAAGTTCTCCTCGTTATGGAAATACATCTTGTTATCTCTCTCATTAATTAAACCAAAGGCTGCAAAGATGATGTTGAGCTTAGCTACATCCTCCAGGCTGATGTCCTGGTAGTCGTTGTAGATATATGATGCTATTATGTAGTCGCTCTTCTCATATGCGCTGTAATTAGGTGTGGGTGATGGGGTGGGCAGGTCACTGGTAAGGTCTCCTGTGCCATCTCCTCCTACTGTCTGTGTAACGTCCTGTCCGCAGCCGACAAATGCAGTGAATACCATAAGCATAGCCAGCAACAGGGACATAAATCTAATGAGCCTTGTCTTCATATTTCCTCCCAAGGTTGTATTGACTGGCGAGTAAACGCCATTTAAATTTTAGCACTATAATATTAAAAAATTATTATCTAATATTTATATTATTGCGCCAAAATCTTGGAAATCTCCACATCTCTGGGGTCCATTTTCTTGGTCATGGCCAATCCCTCCTCGATGTCATAGTCCACCAGGGTGCCATTTCTGTATCCCACAATCCTGTTAACCTTGTCATCCTTGATGAGTTCTATTGCATAATGTCCCATACGGGAGGCCATTTCTCTGTCTCTGAGGGTAGGGCTACCGCCTCTCTGAATATGTCCTAAGATTGTAGGTCTGGCCTCAACGCCGGTGTACTTGGTAATTGCCTCTGACAGCTGCTCTGTCATGCCTACGCCCTCAGCCACAACAACGATGAAATGCTTTTTGCCCTTATTTCTGGTCTCGATCAGGGGCCCGATTACATCTCTGTCTATGTCGTAGTCCTCCTCAGGCACCAGAACTACGTCTGCACCTGCAGCCATTCCTACCTGAGCGGCTATATAACCTGCGCTGCGTCCCATTACCTCTACAACGCTACACCTGTCGTGGGACAGGGATGTATCTCTCAATTTGTCGATAGCATCCAGCGCTGTGTTCATGGCGGTGTCGAATCCGATGGTGTAATCTGTGCTGGCTATGTCGTTGTCAATTGTTCCTGGAATTCCAATGACGGGGATGCCATGTCTGGACAGAGCCAATGCACCCTTGTAACTGCCGTCTCCTCCAATTACCACCAGGGCATCCAGCTCGAAGACCTTTGCCATCTGAACGCCTCTCTTTTGACCTGCCTCTGTCACAAACTCGGGGCACCTGGCTGTGCCGATGAATGTTCCTCCCCTCTGCAATGTATCGCCTACAGAGGTAAATCCAGCCTCCTCGATCTCTCCGTTGATAAGACCGGAAAATCCGTGCTTGACCAAAGCCATCTTATATCCATAGTGCAAACCTGTTCTGACCACCGCTCTGACGGCTGCGTTCATTCCCGGAGCGTCTCCTCCGCTAGTCATTACTCCGATGGTTTTGATTCTGTTCATTGCTTTACTCCCTTCAGGACCACGTTGTCCGCGCCCAATAAATCTATTAGCTGTCTTATGGCAAAATCGGTGGGATCTACCCAGTATCTGCGGTCTGCCACGGAATATTGTCCATTCTCATAGAAGTAGACCATAGTATCTCCGGAAAAATACTCCAATGTGGCCAACATGGCCTGCCTGTCATCCTGACTAAGCTCCGGCAAAATCCTCAGGTACAACTTAGGCCTCTTAGGAGCTGTCTGCTGTACCTCTGGTGCGACCTTAGGTCTGGGGGCATATTGCCTCTGTGGAATGCCGTTTCTGACCTCCTCTATGCCATATACATCTCCGGCTATAACCTTGGTATCCTCGTCCTCTCGCTGGCTGATATGGCCGGCAATAACCACGATATTACCTGCCACCACCAGATGCTTAAACCTTTGCATGACCTTGGGGAATACGATTACCTCCATCTCACCGTAATAATCCTCTAATGTGACAAAGGCCATCATGTCGCCATTTTTTGTAATCTTGGTTTTGACGGTGGAGATGATTCCGCCTGTCACCATGTTAGTGCCGTCCTCAAATGCGTTGGTGTCATTGACTGTATCTGACACTGCTCCCTCGTCATCTGATGCCTTGGAGACGTTCATGGATGTAAATGTGACCAACCTATCCATCACATCTGAATATTCGTTAAGGGGATGCCCTGAGACGTATATTCCCAGAGAGTCTCTCTCCATCTCCAGCAAAGTCCTCAGGTCGTACTCAGGTATATTGGGATAGTTTTCTGTCACCTCAGCCTCAGCCTCCTCGCCAAACAAGGATATCTGTCCGCTGAGATTGTGTTTGCGGGAATCTGCCATGGAATCCATTATGTCCTCAAACACGCCCATAAGTCTTGACCTATATACGCCAAAGCTGTCAAACACTCCACTCCTGACAAAGCCCTCAACAACCTTCTTGTTGACGGAGGTTCCCTGTACCCTCTTGGCGAAATCCGCAAAATTCAAATACGGTCCGTTTGCCCTGCGCTCCTCCACAATCTCGTTGCCGGGGCCCTCGCCTACTCCCTTAATGGCTGCAAAGCCTATCCTGATATTGTCCCCCTCGGTGGAGAACCTGCACTGTGAGTTATTTATGTCTGGTGCCAGGATTTTTATTCCCATGCGCTCACACTCTTTTGAATAGAATGCGATGCGCCCAGAATTGGAGATAAAAGAGTTGATCATGGCAGCCATGAATTCCACGGGGTAATAATGCTTAAGCCATGCGGTGTAGTAGCTGACTACAGCGTAGCAGGCTGCGTGGGCCTTGTTAAATGCGTAGCTGGCAAAGGACAACATCTCCTCATATATATGCTCTGCAACTGGCAGTGGCACACCTCTGGCTACGGCCCCCTCTACCTCTACAGTGCCATCCGGGTTCCTCTGACCATGGATGAACACCTGTTTCTCCGCCTCCATAACGCTAAGCTTTTTCTTGCTCATGGCGCGACGAATCAGGTCAGCACGACCAAGAGAGAATCCTGCCAACTCCCGGAAAATGCGCATTACCTGCTCCTGGTAGATCATACAACCATAGGTAACACCGAGTATGGGTTCCAGCAGTGGGTGCTCATATGCAACCCCCTCCGGGTGATTTTTGTTCTTGATGTACAGGGGGATCTGGTCCATGGGGCCTGGCCTGTACAGGGCAATACCGGCGATAATATCCTCGAAACAAGTTGGTCCCAACTGAGTCATAAAGGAAGTCATACCGGGGCTCTCCAACTGGAATACGCCCACTGTATTGCCGGATGCTATGTCCTTGTATACTGCGGGATCATTGAGGTCAATGTCCTCCAGGGTTAACTCCTTGCCTGTATTTTCTCTGACCAGGTCAAGGGCATTGCGTAAAACGGTCAGCGTCCTGAGACCCAGGAAGTCCATCTTGACCAAGCCAACCTTAGCTACTGTCTCCATAGGAAACTCTGTAGTGATGGTATCCCCGTTGCGGGACAGGGGCAAAAAGTCGGTCAGTGCACTGGGTGCAATAACCACTCCCGCTGCATGGGTTGATGTGTTTTTCTTAAGGCCCTCCAGTTTGCGTGCAACGTCAATGAGTTTGTGTACTGATGGGTTGTTTTCGTATGCTGAGGCCAAATCCGGGTTTACCTTGACCGCCTTATCTATCGTTATGTCCAGATCCCTTGGGATCATGCGTGCTACTGCATCCACCTCTCCGTAGGGCATGCCCAGGACGCGACCAACGTCTCGCACTACAGCCTTGGCCTTCATGGTGCCAAAGGATACTATCTGGGCAACCTTGTCCTTGCCATATTTGCGCTCAACATATTCGATGACCTCCTGACGTCTCTCAATGCAAAAGTCAACGTCAAAGTCCGGCAGCGAAATACGCTCCGGGTTAAGGAATCTCTCAAAGATCAGGTCGTACTTAAGTGGGTCCAGATTGGTGATGCCCATGGCATATGCGGCAATACTGGCTGCACCGGATCCTCTGCCCGGGCCAACATAGATGCCCTGGCTCTTGGCATAGGTAATGTAGTCTCTGACTATCAGGTAGTAGTCGACGAAACCCATTGTGTGGATTACGTTCAGCTCATACTCCAATCTATCCCATACTTCCTGCGGAGGATTGTCGCCATAATTCTTTATTATGCCTTGACGACAAACTTCACACATATATTCGTAATGATCCTCGTATCCAGGGATATCCAGGTCCGGCAAATACGTATTGTCCAGATCCAGGTGCAAATCGCACATATCCGCGATCTTGACTGTATTCTCCAATGCCTCCGGAACGTTAGTGAATAGCTGAGACATCTCCTCAGGCGACTTAAAATAGAACTCCTGGGTGGAGAACTTCATGCGATTTTCGTCGTCAACTGTCTTGCCCGTCTGGATACACATTAAAATATCCTGAACCTCGGCATCTTCCTTATTGAGGTAGTGTACGTCGTTGGTACATATCAGGGGCAAATTCATCTCACGGCCCAGTGAAATAATGGCGCTATTGACCAGCTGCTGCTCCGGAATGCCATTATCCTGCAATTCCAGATAATAATGGTCCTTGCCAAAGAGGTTGCTGAACTTGGTGACCAGCTCCCTGGCGCCATCCATGTTGCCCTGCAAAATCAGCCTCGGAAGCTCGCCCGACAAACATGCAGAGGCGCAAATCAGTCCCTCCGAGTACTGAGACAATATCTCCCAATCCACTCTGGGGCGGTAGTAGTATCCGTCCACCCAGCCAGCAGACACAATCTTGCACAAATTGCGATAACCTGTGGCATTCTTGGCCAGCAGGATCAGGTGGTTGTACTCCCAGTCCTTGCCCACAGTGCGGGACTTGTCAAATCTGGAGCCTGCCACTGTGTATACCTCACAGCCCACCAATGGCTTGATGCCCTGCTTGACGCACTCCTGATAGAAATCAATGGCACCAAACATATTGCCATGGTCCGTAAGGGCCACAGCCGGCATACCCATCTCCACTGCCTTAGCAACCAGAGCGGGAACGCGACAGCAACCATCCAACAGGCTGTATTCGCTGTGGACGTGCAAGTGGACAAATTGTGGTGTCTTAATTTCAGTCATATCCTTAAAGTAGGGGGAGATTTTGTCTCCCCCATATAACTTGTATTAAACTAACAATGGTTCAAAGGCTGCAAGCACATCTGCCTGAACATCTGCCAGCAGCGCCTTAGCTGCCTCCATTGACTCGTTGGCTCTGACGCCATAGTAAATCTTAATCTTTGGCTCTGTGCCAGAGGGTCTTACGGCGAACCAAATATCATCGTTGATGCTATATCTGAGAACGTTGCTCTTTGGAATATCGATGGTGCTGGTGGAGCCATCTACCAGATTTGTCTTAACGCTGGTGCTAAAGTCCTCTACCACCTGAGCCTCGTACTTACCAAACTTGCGCACGCCGTTCTCACGGAGCCTCTTCATGGCGCGCTGTATCTGCTCAGCACCAGCCTTGCCCTCGCGGACAAAGTTGCTGATACCATCTGCAAAGTAACCGTACCTGTCATAGAGCTCTAAAACTGCATCATGGAGAGTCTTGCCCTGCTTCTTGTAGTAGCATGTCATCTCTGCTGCCAGGGTAACTGCTATAACAGCATCCTTGTCTCTTACGTTAGTACCCTTGGTGTAGCCAAAGCTCTCCTCAAAGCCAAAGAGGAATGTCTCGTCTCCGTCCTCGTCATGAATCTTAACCTGGTTGCAGATCCACTTAAATCCAGTAAGGCACTCATAGTAGTTAACGCCATATGTGTCACAAATCTTGCGAGCAAGTCTGGATGTTACGATGGTGCTGACGGCGAAGGGCTTCTGTGGTGGGTTGGGGCCCTCTACGGAGTTGCGAACGATGTAATCCAGGAGCAATGCGCCTGCCTGGTTGCCTGTGAGCACCGTCTGTTGACCATTGGGATCCTTGACTATCATACCCATACGGTCACTGTCGGGGTCTGTGGCGATAATCAGATCTGCGTCAATACCCTTGTCCATCTCTCTGGCCAAATCAAAGGCAGATGGAACCTCTGGGTTAGGAGACTTAACTGTGGGGAAATTGCCATCAGGCAACTCCTGCTCCTTAACTACGTGAACCTTGGTAAATCCCAACTCCTTAAGGGCTCTGCGAACGGGAATATTGCCGCAACCATGGAGGGGGGTATAGATGATGGTAACCTGATCGGCCATCTCTGCCATATACTGTGGGTTAACTGCCTGAGCCTTAGCATTGTCGATGTATGCCTTGTCCATCTCCTCTCCAAGCATAACCAACAGTCCCTTGGCTGTGGCCTCATCAGCTGACATAAGCTTAATCTGTCCAAAATCTGTGATAGCGTTCATGGCGTCGTATACCATGTTGGCATCATCATATCCAAACTGTGCGCCATCTGCGCCGTAGGCCTTGTATCCGTTATACTCCTTAGGATTGTGGCTGGCTGTAATCATGATACCGGCAGCTGTCTGGGGCTTACGTACTGCATACGAAAGCTCAGGTGTGGGGCGAAGCTCCTCAAATGTATATACCTTGATACCATTGCCGTTAAGAACCTCTGCAGCAGCCACTGCAAACTCCTTGGACATAATGCGGCAATCAAAAGCAATAGCAACACCAGCCTCCATAGCCTCAGGACCCTTGGCCTTGACATACTCTGCCATGCCCTGTGTAGCCTGGCGAACTGTGTATATGTTCATGCGATTGGTGCCTGCGGCAATAATACCTCTGAGTCCAGCGGTACCAAACTCAAGGCTCTTGTAAAATCTCTCTGTAACCTCTGTGTCATCGTGGGCAATCGCTCTAAGCTCGTCCTTAGTAGCCTCATCTACATAAGGGCTATCCAACCATTGTTGTAAAACTGTGCGTGGGTCTGCCATTGTAATGTATGCGGTAATCCGCTTTCCTCCTTTTGATATATGGATATATAGCTTTATTTTAGCATAAAGATATTTTGCAGGCTATGGAAAATTTGGCGAACAGCACGGGAACTGCGTTTTTCCGCACATAAAAAATAGCGGGGTTTAGCCTGCCCGCCCTCAAAAATATATTGTTCAACTGTTCGTGTCCATCATTCTCCAAACCAAAGCCTAAGGACTTTGCCATCAGCCTTTTGAACAGCTATGCTACAATCTCCTCCAAGTCCTAAGTCGGATTATAAAAAAAGCTACCTTCATTACGAAAGTAGCCTTCACTCTAATTAAAATGCTTTTCGAAAAACTCCCTGAACCTGGGCCATCCTGCGGAAAACACAAAGATTTTATCCAGGGCCTTGCCCCACATAACAATCAGCGGCGTATTAACCAGTGTAATTAACACCGTACCAATGCCAATCAACTCCGTGTCGAACCTGCCAAACAGTACCAGCATCATCAGGATTGCCAGCACCAACACCGAAATATCACATGTCCACTTGACCTTGCTGAGTTTAAGGTTGTACTTCTCTGTTGTCTCCTTGACTACCAGCTCATAAGCCTGCTGGGGGAGGTAGGATCTGAGCAACATTGCAATTGCCAGGGAAGTAATCACAGCCCCACAAACGGCTGCTACCACTCTGAGTTCAATGGTTGAATACACCTCTGCGCCAAAAACGAGTCTCCACATATCCAGAAACATACCATATGCCACAGCTACTGCAAATGCCATAAGGTATTTCCACTTGAACCTGCGGCAGATTACTACCGTAGATAACACCACAACTCCCTGGAACAGGTAATCCATTGTGCCATATGTGAGCCACGGCAATACATCCTTAAATCTGTTAAACAGCACAAACGCAGGAGCAGCCAGCATAGACACGCCAAATCCGCTGTTGGCAGACATGCACACACCAAGGGCGCACAGTATGAGGCCCACAACCCACATTATTTCTGCAACTCCGCTAACGCGTTTTTTATCCCTGCTCACGACTATTTCAACTCAATCCTTGGCTTTTCCTGTGACCTTCTGTAAAGACAGAACTTAAGGCCAATTACCTGAACCACATCTGCGCCCAGTTCCTCAGAAACTATGTCTGCAGCCTCTCTGGCACTCATTCCTGCCGTCTCCAGCACCTTAACCTTAATCAGCTCTCTGGCCTCCAGCGCATCGTCCAACTGCTTAATAACGTTGGCATCGATGCCACCTTTGCCGATGAGCAAGATAGGATCCATCTCATTACACATGGAGCGCAAATATGCTCTCTGCTTACCTGTCATACATTACCTCTTGTAGTCAAATTCTAAACCTTCTATGTTAACTGTATCGCCTTCGTTAATGCCCATTTCCTCAAGTTTTGCCACAACCCCGATGCGCTCCAAAGTTCTCTGGAAATACTGCAACTGCTCGTATTCGCCAAAGTTTGTGGAGTTCACAAGTCGTGCCATATCCTTGCCTGAAACCACATATACGCCGTCAATAATCTCCACCACAAAGTGCTCGCTGGGGGCATTCTCGTCCACCTTGATGGTGCCGCGGTACTTGTGCTCCAACTCCTCCTTGGGAATGGTGGACAGCATCTTGTATACAGCTGTCTTGAGCTCTTCCAGGCCCTCTCCTGTGGCGGCAGAAATTGGAATTACGTGGTATCCCCTGCTCTCCAAAGTCTCCTTAAACACAGGATAATTATCCTGCCATGTAGGCAAATCCATCTTGTTCGCAGCCACGATCTGTGGGCGTCTGCTGAGCTCGGGACTGTAGTTCTCCAGCTCTCTGTTGATGGTCTCAAAGTCCTCCAGTGGGTCTCTGTACTCTCGTCCGGAAACATCCACCACATGTACCAAAAGTCCTGTGCGCTCAATGTGTCTCAGAAACTGGTGGCCCAGTCCTGCGCCCTCTGCGGCACCCTGGATAAGTCCTGGAATATCTGCCATTACAAAGGAAGCGTCGTAGTCTAATCTGACAACGCCCAGGCTAGGACTCAGGGTTGTAAAGTGGTAGTCTGCAACCTCAGGCCTTGCATTGCTAACCTTGGTGAGGATGGATGACTTTCCCACGTTAGGGAAACCGATAAGGCCAACGTCTGCCAAAAGCTTGAGCTCCAGAGAAATCTCAAAACTCTCGCCAGCTACACCTGCCTTGGCAAAATTGGGAATCTGACGAGTGGCTGTGGCAAAATTCATATTGCCGGCGCCGCCTTTGCCTCCCTTGGCAATAACAACTCTGGGATTGTCCTTGGTTATGTCTGCCATGAGCCTTCCTGTGGCCATGTCAAATGCAACTGTACCAAAGGGAACTTTGATCTCACAGTTGGCTCCGCTCTTTCCAGTCCTCTTGCAATCTGCGCCATTGCCGCCGTTGGCTGCACTGAACTTCTTGTGATACCTAAAGTCGATCAGTGTATTGGCGTTATCATCGCCAACCAACACAACATCTCCGCCTTTGCCACCGTTACCGCCATCTGGTCCACCGGCTGCCACGAACTTTTCTCTATGGAAAGACACAGCGCCGTTTCCGCCGTTGCCTGCTCTAACTATTATTTTTGCTCTGTCTACGAACATATTTTATCCTTTGCAAAAAAAGGCACATCAAAAAGATGTGCCCGTAAAGTTTCTGTGTGTCAATTACTCCTCAACGAGGATGCTGACCTGCTTCTTGTCTCTGCCCAATCTGGAGAAATGAACCTTACCATTGGCCATAGCAAAGAGGGTATCATCCTTACCGATACCAACATTCTCTCCGGGATGGATCTTGGTGCCACGCTGTCTGACAAGGATGTTGCCTGCCAAAACGAACTGGCCATCGCCTCTCTTAACGCCAAGACGCTTAGACTCACTGTCTCTGCCGTTCTTGGTGGAGCCCATACCCTTCTTATGAGCGAATAACTGCAAATTTATTCTTAACATGGTTTACACCTCCTCATATTCTATTCGAGCGAACTGGCCATACGAGCCGACTATCTGCTGAAAGCCCACCTCCATAGTTGCGAATATGCAACTGATGACATCCGGTGTGCCCTGGGGATAATCCCCTGGAAGCCTGAACTCCATTAGCCCATCGCTGATTACTGCGCCAGAAATATCGACCTTTGCCAATTGTTCCAGCGAACCTAAAATGGTATATGCAACAGCTGATATTGCAGCACATACCACATCATTGCCCTCGGTGCCCGCTCCGGCATGTCCGGAAACACGAAACCCGAGAACGTCGTCGTTACCATCAACGAAAATGCGGATAACAGTCATTATGCCTTGATTGTCTCGATCTGAACCTTTGTCAAAGGCTGTCTGTGACCCTGCTTCTTGCGGTAGCCCTTCTTAGGCTTCATCTTGAAGACGATGATCTTCTTGCCCTTAACGTTGTCGATAACCTTAGCTGTAACTGCTGCACCCTCAACATAGGGAGCGCCAACCTTGCTATCAGCATCTGTGCCAACAAAAAGAACCTTGTCAAATGTGACCTGCTCACCAGCCTCAACGCCGAGTTTCTCCATGTAAACTACGTCGCCCTCTCTGACTGTGTACTGCTTGCCACATGCCTCAATAATTGCGTACATATTGCTTAACCTCCTTAACTTTAAGACTCGCCATGGGGGCGGTCGCCACAAAAAAGCAACACTTAAAAAGCCCATTCTGAGCGGTAGCCGATACATATTATCACTACGCCGTGTGAGTGTCAACAAGATTTTATGAACTAGTTCAGCTAATAACTAAGAGATAATAGATAATAAAGTTGGTTAACTAATATCTAGCCAACTCTTAACTCTTAACTTTTCACTTTTAACTTTCCAACTTTCTTAACTCTTCACTCTTATCTCTTAACTGCCCTTTTCACTCTTAACTCTTAGCTGAACTTCTAACTATCCTTGGGTTCTTAGGGCTACGCCCTAAGCCGTGCCCCCGGCGCTTGCGGGAGTAGCCGGCGACTTTTGGTTACTTTGGGTCGGTCCAAAGTGACACTCTTCACTCTTCACTCTTCACTTTTAACTTTCCAACTTTCTTAACTCTTCACTCTTATCTCTTAACTGCCCTTTTCACTCTTAACTCTTAGTTCTTAACTAGCGAAGCCCCCCTTCGCTAGCATACTCTCCTCACACCTGACATAGACTTTGCAGTAACATTGTCCGGGAGAATACTGTGAGCACATTGACAAGCAAAGGACTCAGCACTCAAGAAGCATCCGCCAGAACCATATTGGATGGGCCAAACCGTCTGGCAAATTCCAAAAAGCGCAATATGCTTTTGGTCTTTTTATCCCAATTTAAGGACGTAATGATAATCATCCTCATTATTTCAGCAGTCATCTCCATTTATCTTGGCGACGGGGTGCAGGGATATATTATCCTATCCATTGTAGCTGTCAATGCCCTCTTTGGGTTCATCCAGGAATTCCGCACTGAGCGTGCCTTGGAGGCTCTTTCTGCCATGGCCACCAGAACCGCCAAGGTACTGCGCGATGGGCAAATACAGACTATTAATTCAGAGCACGTCGTCAAGGGTGACATCGTTATGGTAAAGGCAGGGGATCGCATCCCTGCAGATGGGGTTTTATTGGAGGCAGTAGGTGCCACGGTGGATGAATCCATTCTTAGTGGTGAGTCCATGGACATAGAAAAGCGCGACGGAGATCCCCTGTACATGGGTACCACCCTACTATCTGGTCACGGCACTATCCAGGTAACTGCCATAGGCATGTACACCGAAATGGGAAAAATCGCCGATATGCTGCGCGACATTAACCGAGAGGACACTCCCCTGCAGCGAAAGCTGGCCCAACTTGGCAAGGTTATTGCCATTATTTGCCTGCTGGTATGCGCTATGGTGTCAATTTTGGGAACTATAACTGGAAAGCCTGCTTACACCATGTTCGTTTCGGGTGTCAGCCTGGCCGTCGCCGCTGTTCCGGAGGGACTACCTGCCATTGTCACAGCATCCCTTGCCATGGGAGTCAGCAGAATGGCAAAACGTAACGCTTTGGTTCGCAAGCTGCCTGCCGTGGAAACTCTGGGCTGCGCCACCGTGATTTGCACCGACAAAACCGGAACTCTGACCCAGAACAAAATGTCAGTCGTCAAAACCTGGTTCCCTACGGGCTGTCAGTCCATGGCTCTGGACGTAATGGTCTCTTGCACCAGTGTCAATGAAGATACCGACGGGACCATTTCGGGCTCTCCAACAGAAACCGCTTTATATAGATATGCCACATCCCAAGGGTGCCGCCCCCTGCCAAAACTGAATGAAATCCCCTTTGATTCTACGCGAAAATACATGGCCGTATCCTGCAACAAGGACGCCCATTCCGCAGTTCTCCTAAAGGGAGCGCCGGAGATTGTCATGACCATGTGCCGGCGGTGGGGGCCTCTGCCTCCTGCTGCTGAGGACCAACTACGTGACATGGCCCAAGAGGGATTGCGCGTTATCGCCCTTGCCTGGGGTCAGCCCAAGAACAGACAGTCCCTGGATCTCTCCAACTGCAATTTGCAATTAGTGGGACTCATAGGGATAATGGACCCTCCACGCCCAGAATCTGGAGAGGCCGTGCGTATATGTCACAACGCAGGAATTCGTACGATCATGATCACAGGCGACAGCAAGACGACTGCTGTGGCCATTGCAAAAAAGCTGTCCATTATGGGGCCAGGCAATACCGCCCTGACCGGTCAGGATATTGACTCCATGAGTCACCAGGAACTGGCCCAGGCACTAAAGACCACCACTGTTTTTGCCAGAGTAACTCCTGCTCATAAGCTGGCCATCGTCCGTTGTCTCAAAGAATCCGGCGAAATAGTAGCCATGACTGGAGATGGTGTAAATGATTCCCCCGCCATTAAGGAGGCCCATATTGGCGTCAGCATGGGTAAAGGTGGCAGCGACGTAACTCGCGAGGCCTCAGCCATAAGCCTGATGGACGATAATTTTGCCACACTGGTACACGCAGTGGAAGAGGGACGTTTGATCTACAGAAACATCCTGCGCTTTGTCAGATATATGTTGGCCTGCAACCTGGGAGAGGTACTAACCATGGTCATCGCCATTTTGCTCAACTTGCCTCTTCCATTATTAGCTAGTCAACTTTTGCTGGTAAATGTCGTCACAGACGGATTGCCTGCCATGGCACTGGGATTCTCTCCCACTTACTCCGAACTAATGCGAGTACCTCCCCGAAACCCCGACTCAGGTATAATCTCAAAATGGACTGCCCTGAGGATCGGCCTGCGAGGTCTGCTTATTGGGTGCAGTACTGTAGGACTCTTTATCCTCACCGATTATTGGGGTGGATCCATGGCAATGTGTCGCGGAGCAGCCCTCTCTATGCTGATTGTCTCTCAGCTGATCTATGTCTTTGGCTGCAACAGGGATGGCAGACCCTTTGGCCTTAGTTCCTTGTTCGATAACAAGGCTCTGGTATGGGCGGTTATCCTATCAGCAGGTGTTCTTTTGTTGTGCCTATACTACGCGCCACTGGCACTGCTACTACAAATAGAACCACCCACAACTTCGCTGTGGATGGTCATTGTTGGAATCTCTATGTCTGGATTGTTGTTCTAGTGGATGCTCTCGTTAATATCTGTTGGCAGGATGGATATCCAGGTCTGGCCAGGATTAAGGGAGATGTCCTCCCCAGTCAATGTCTTAACAGACATGGCTGCATCTCTGGAAACCTTGGACCATACTATCTGTTGAGCCGTACCCTCTGTCACATACCATCCAATGCCGGTGCCAATCATGTTGACCTCATGCATGCCATCAGGATCCGTCTCGATGATATTGCTCTCCATCTTGATAATCAGGATGTTGGCTGCTGTCAATTGCTGTCCCGTTGCCTTGTCGCACTGTGGCATATCGTTGCGCCATCTGAGATACAAATGCCTGTCTGCATCCCACGTAAAGCATGTGGTGTATTCCTGACTATAGGGTAGCAGCACCTCCAACGCCTGCTTGCCTACAGCAGGCGTTTCCGTGCTCTCCAGGTATTTGAATACCAAATCGTTGTCGGGCAACATAGTGGCAACATTCTCATTTTCCAGATGGGCTGAAATACTGCCCGCATTGAGCAGAACGCTGCCATTTAAAGAGGTAAATACATTCCTGATATTATCCTCTGAATTAAACAATTTGATGCCGAACAGTTGGCGATCAACCTCGGCCTTGGTATACACGCTGGCTCCCTTGCTATAAATAACGGCCTGGTGCTCTGCTGCGATATTCAGCATGTAGTGTCTGGCGCCACCTAATCCGCCTACCTGTAATACATTAGGCATGTTCCAGTAAACCGCCATCATGGTAGAAAAGCCATTTTCTCCCACCATCTCGTATACGAGCTGTGCCTCTCTGAGGCCTGACATGTACTGGGATGATGATGCCTTACTATCCAACACAACCGCAACAGGTCTGACGCTGCCATCTGGCATAACAAATGCGCCGTCATAAATAACGGGACTAGGTTCTGGAGTAGGAGTTACATCCCCTGTAATCTCCGGCGTAGGAGTAGCTGTGCTTGTCTCTGTAGGGGTGGCCGTCGGCGTTGCCGAAGGGGTCGCTGTAGGCGAAGGAGTGGCTGTAACAAAAGGCGTAGGAGTAGGCTCCACGTCTCCTCCTTGCATAAATGTTTTCAGAATAAGCATGGTTAAAACCAGCATAATCAATACAACAATTATGAGGCAGAGCACTCTCAAGGGGCGTGGCATCTTAAGCACCGCCCTGACGATAAAGTTATATTCGGACCCTCTCTTATTGGATGACATAGTTAACTCCTATAAAATAGTCATTGCAAGTTTATTACTTCCCATGGGCATAGTCAAGCACACAGGAGGTCTTCCTGTGTGTTTGACGAATACCCTTTGTATTTTGTTTCCTTATATTATCAAATATTTGTTCTGGCTGTCTTGCCTGGCAAAAAGATCCTCTCTGGCAGGTCTTCTCCTTCCATTCCGTTTAGCTCCATGAGCTCCTGAACGGACACCATATATCTGGCCGCCACATCCCATGCAGTCTCTCCCTTTTGTGGATAATAGACCAACATTCCACAGGAGAAATTGCCGGGGAACCCAGCGGGATTTGGTGCAAACCCATTCACCTGACGTATATCCTCTCTATGGCACGTACAAAGGTCAAAGGCAATACTGTATTTGACGCCCAGTCGCAGTGGCCCATTGAGTGTCCACGAAAGATTTCTCACAATGCCGTTCACATGACAGACAGGTGTCGTTGATTGGAACTCCCCAATCACAGAAATCGGCACCGTAAAGCAAGCCCCCATCAGTTTGTGTGTCCCCTGTTCGCCATATAATAATTTAAAGACCACATTCCCTGATATGTTCACACTGCCGTTTTCTGCCACGGCACTTAGGTTGTCTGTGTGGGCCCACAGCCCTATGACCTCTCCAATCTTAGATTCAGACAACACCAATTCTTCTGTGAGACTGACTATTTCCCGGGATTGCCAAATCCTTGATACAAAGCCTAAGTCACTCCTTTCAGAGCAAACAGGCTGCTCTCTGGAATAGCCATCCTTTACATACTCTACGGTCTCCACCATGCCTGCGACTCCATCCACTGCCAGAGTGGCTCCCAGTTCAACTATGGTGGGTTCTCCGTCCTGGTCATTGAGAATCTGTGCATATGTGGAAAGCACATTTGTATTCAACCTGAGGTTAGATTCGGGCAATAGTCCTCTCGCATCTCCCTGGATCTCAAAATCTGTCTGTCTGGTAAGTACCTGCAACGTGTTTCCTTCTGCCCCAGTGTACAGGACGGACAACTCCATTGCCCCTTTGAACATCAGTCTGTCGTAATCCAGCGCTGTGTCCATCTCTCTTACAGAGATGTCATAGTAGAGGATATTCTCTATCAAATCACCGCCCTGTGGTGCCTCCAAGGTCCATACCAAATCACGGGAAAAATGCAAATCCCCACTGTACTGCAACAGTTCCGCCGTCCCCGATATCAACTCCATCTCCCTCTGCCCCTGAGGCGATGTGGACAGTGTAACAACATCGCTGCCAATGATTTCCACACAGAGCTCCACCTGGCTGTGCATGTTAACCTTTCTGCTATTTATCAACCTACACTCCGTATCAGCTACAGCCCCCTTTACCAGGCATACGCTATCAGCTGTGGCTCCCTGCATCCATATTGTTGTAGTGAAATCAGCTGGCACCCACATGCTGTCGTATCCCCCATTTTCGCTGCCATAAACAACTCTATAGGACACCTGCCCGGACAGGACAACTCTGTCCGTATATGGTTTTGCGCTTATCTCTGCAATCGATCCTGTTGCCAGAATTATCTCTGCTACATCAGGCTTAACATCCGGCACGATGCAATCATTCTCCACCTTTATGCTCACACAATCGCTGCCTATTTCTTTATAGGTTTCTATGGGCCTCCTTAAAATCTCCATCTATTCCCTCCCGTACATCTTATCTCCATATATAGTTGGGGAAAGGCCATAATATGCATGGTGAGGTTTTTTTACATATTTTCCTCACTTTTTCCGGGAGGAGCGAATAGATTACTGTATATCTAAGCAAGGAGTTAAATTGGTGTGTAGAGTTTGTATCAAAGATTTTAGTCTGAGCTACCAGACACCTGACAGAGAAGTCCAGGCCTTGAAAGATGTCAACTTTTCCATATACGACGGCGAATTTATATCCATTATCGGTCCCTCCGGGTGTGGCAAATCCACCCTGCTGACGGCCCTTGCAGGCATGAACAAAGCGGGTGAGGGGTCAATTGAGATAAATGGCAACATAGGATATATGCCTCAGCAGGACTGTCTGTTCCCGTGGAGGACCCTGCTGGACAATGTTCTGCTGGGCCCCGAGTTGCATCATCGAAAATCGCCAAAGGATGTGGAATATGCTACCCGGTTGCTCAAGACATATGGCCTGGCTGACAGCGTCGACAAATTCCCAAATCAGCTGTCTGGGGGTATGAGACAGAGGGCCGCCCTCATCAGGACACTGGTGTATGGGGCGGATATTTTGCTGCTGGACGAGGCTTTTTCTGCGTTGGACTATCAGACGCGGCTTAAGGTGGTGGACGACATTTACTCCATTATCCGCCAGGAACACAAGACTGCGCTGCTGGTTACCCACGACATATCGGAGGCAATCAGCGTGTCGGACAGGGTGTTGGTGATGACTGCCCATCCTGGGGCAATTATTTCGTCCGTACCCATCCAGTACCCCCGGGATATGAGTCCCACGGAACGGCGTCAAAGTGCGGACTTTCAAGACTATTTCCATGACCTAAAGGAGGATTTAGAACATGAGAATAACAGATAATACTATTTCCCCCAAGCGCAGGGAATACCTTAAGGCCATAGGGCGCAGTCGCAGAAACACAGCTCTGGCAAAAATAGCTATTCTTGTGTTCCTTTTGGGATTATGGCAGCTGGCCAGCTCTATGGGGTGGATAAACAGTTTTATATTAAGTAGCCCCGTGCGCATGGTGAACAGCATCATAGACCTTGTAACCACCGGCGAACTGTGGTCCCATCTGGCAATTACCACCTTTGAGGTAATAGTGGGCTTTATCCTGGGTACAGGACTAGGCATCCTGGTGGCTATCGCCCTATGGGCATGGCCTGCCGTTCATCGCGTGCTGGAACCATATCTGGTGGTGCTGAACAGCCTGCCTAAGATTGCCTTAGGTCCTGTTTTTATTGTGTGGTTTGGAGCTGGATCTCCATCAATTATTGGAATAACGGTGGCGATTTCTGTGGTCGTAACCATTATGGAAGTGCTATCTGGTTTTGTCAGTACCGATCCAGGCATGCTCACATTGCTAAAATCCATGGGAGCAAACAAGATGGGATTGCTGACAAAGGTGGTACTACCAGCCAATATTCCCACTATCCTAAACTCCCTCAAGGTCAGTGTGGGAATGTCTTGGGTTGGTGTAATCGTAGGAGAATTCCTGGTCTCAAGAGGGGGCTTGGGGTACCTTATCGTATATGGCAGCCAGGTGTTTAAAATGGATTTGGTCATGGGCACGGTGCTCCTTCTGGCCATAGAATGCACTCTGATGTATTTTGCAGTATCTGCACTGGAAAAGAAAATTACAGGCAAATAAAAAGGGGATCTCCCTCTGGATGGCTTCCAATAAGACAGTATTAGAACATTACTGGCATAGGATAGCTGCCGTACAGGAGTGCGACAAGAAAAATTGGCGATACTTGGTTTTCACAACCAGGTATCGCCTTTTTCTATCTTTAAAAGAATGTTTGAATCTTATTGGAGGTACATATGATGCATGAGCTGAATTATATCGGTTGCGGTGATTACTATATTCCCGATATTCGTTTACCGGAGGAAACCAGACCTATTGGTCGTTGGGGGCGTATGCACAGAGATTATATCAAGGAGCATAATCCTATCCGCTTCAATGATCTGTGTCTCAGCGGCGAATTATGGTCGTATTTGGCTGATTTGAATGAGCAGGCACAGAGCCGCCTTGAACTTATCATTGAGCAA
>JAZNEA010000040.1:0-2989 GCA_045588325.1 Clostridia bacterium | reverse complement strand
AGAGATAGTACTTAGAGTTTTTAATTATCTTGCAAAATATAGATTTTTTATTCTGTTGTCTCTAATGCTGGCCACGGTTTCTTCTGTATGCTCACTGTATGTACCATTGGCTATTGGTGATGCTATCGACTATATTATTGGCCCTGATAATGTTCAGATTGATATGGTCATATCTGTTTGTATCAAGGTTTTGCTTTTTGTGGGAGTTTCTGCGTTGTCAACGTGGATAATGAATGTTATTAACAACAGGGTTGCACTTAGTGTCTCTGCCGAAATCCGCAACGAATGTTATTCCCATATTCAAAGGCTGCCACTTAGTTATATTGATGGTCATAGTTACGGCGATGTCGTAAGTCGCATTATTTCTGATGTTGATGCCTTTTCTGACGGAATGTTATTGGGCTTTACACAGTTTTTCTCCGGGGTAGTGACTATTGTAGGAACCTTGATTTTCATGATTGTATTAAGTCCTTTAGTCGCGGCAATTGTCTTTGTTCTTACTCCAATTTCACTTTTAACAGCCAATTTTATCGCAACAAGGACCTTTAGTATGTTTAAGGACCAATCTGTGGCAAAGGGCAACGTTACTTCAATTGTTGACGAGTCTATTGCTAACCTTAAGGTTGTTCGTAGTTTCAATATGGAACAGCCCACAATAGACAAATTCCAGGAGGCCAATGAAACCTTAAGCAAAACGGCTCTTAAGGCAACTTTTTTCTCCTCGTTGACAAACCCATCTACCAGATTTGTTAATTGTATTGTATACGCCGCAGTTGCACTTTCCGGGGCTATTATTGTAATGAACAGTGGCGCCCTGAATGTCGGTGGTTTGGTTGCACTTTTATCATATGCCAATCAATATACCAAGCCATTTAATGAGATTTCCTCTGTGTTTGCCGAATTGCAGAATGCTTTCGCCTGTATAGGCAGGATTTTTGACCTAATGGATACGGAACCTTTGCCAGATGAGGCACATAAGGCAGAGGTGGAGGTATGCCATGGTGCAATTAGCATGGAAAGTGTATGCTTCTCATATACAAAGGATAAGCCATTGATCCAGGACTTTAATATTCAAGTAAAGCCAGGTATGAGAGTTGCGATTGTTGGTCCCACCGGATGTGGCAAAACCACTATGATCAACCTTTTGATGAGGTTCTATGAGCCTGATGCTGGTATTATTTCTCTGGATGACCGTAACATTTCAGAATATACCAGAAGTTCTCTGAGGCGAAAATTTGGCATGGTACTACAGGATACATGGCTCAAGAACGGATCCGTCAGGGATAATATTCGCATGGGTAAGCCAGATGCCACTGAGCAGGAGATAGTTAATGCCTGCAAACGGGCCAGGTGCCACAACTTCATTAAAAAAATGTCCAATGGATACGACACCATCATTGGAAATGATAAGGATAATCTTTCCCAGGGACAGAGGCAATTGCTCTGCATTGCAAGAGTAATGCTTTGCGCACCCGAGATGTGTATACTTGATGAGGCAACATCATCTATTGATACCAGAACTGAAATTAAGATTCAGGAGGCATTCGAACAGCTGATGAAGGGCAAGACCAGCTTTATTGTTGCTCATCGACTTAGCACAATCCAAAATGCTGATATTATCATTGTAATGAATGATGGAAAGATTGTGGAAACAGGCACTCATGACGAATTAATGACGAAGGGTGGCTTTTATCAGGAGTTGTTTACTAAAGCCAGGAGTACAGTTTAACCCAATTACAATCATTTTTTATAGAAGGTAAATATAATTCATAATTTTTATTACGTAACAATATAGTCAAAATTGACATAAAGCGAGTCTGATTCTATAATATAAAGGTTGAATTTTGACTTTGATTTAACAAATATCTCTCAGGAGGGAAATATGACACAGATACCTTTTAAGGGCACACCTGAACAGGCAGCTGAGCTTATGGCTTTTATCGAAAAAGAGAAGCATGAGCCTGGTTGTTTGATGCCAGTTCTTCAGGAGGCACAGAGAATTTACGGCTATTTGCCAGTAGAGGTTCAGCAGATGATTGCTGATGGTCTCGGGGTTACTTTGGCTGAGGTTTATGGTGTTTCCACATTCTATTCACAGTTTACTTTGGCACCTAAGGGTAAGTACAAGATAAACGTATGCCTTGGTACAGCTTGCTATGTTAAGGGAGCTGACAAGGTTCTTGATGCTATTGAGAAGAAATTGGGCATTTCTGCCGGGGGTATTACACCTGATGGTAAGTTCTCCATTGACGCATGTCGTTGCGTTGGTGCCTGCGGATTAGCCCCAGTTGTTGTAATTAATGATGATGTATACGGCAAACTCACTCCTGACATGGTTGATGATATGCTGTCACATTATGCTGATTAAAGGAGGTCCAGGATATGACAATTGCTGAATTAAATGCCATTAAGGCAAAATATGAGGATCTCGTTAAGATTAGAACGATCGTCAGAGAAGAGGGCGAGAAGATGGCTGCCCATACCGGATATCGTAAGCACGTTCTTGTATGCGGTGGTACAGGATGTACATCTTCCAGCTCTGCTAAGGTTATCGAGCAGCTGGAGTCATCTCTTAAGGAGTTGGGACTTGATGACGTCCTTATCGTTAAGACTGGATGCTTTGGACTTTGCGCATTGGGACCGATTATGATCGTTTATCCCGAGGGTGCTTTCTATGCACAGATTACTCCAGAGCACGCTAAGGTTGTTGCTGAGCAGCACTTGATTCCTGGCGGATCCATGGTTAAGGAGTACCTGTATGCTGGTACTATCCACGAGGATGGTTCTATCATTCCTTTTGCAGAGACTCCCTTCTATAAGAAGCAGCTCCGTATTGCGCTTCGTAACTGCGGTGTTATAAACCCTGAAAATATTGACGAATACATAGCTATGGATGGATATCAGGCTCTCGGTAAGGTCCTTACAGAAATGACTCCCGATGAAGTTATCCAGACTATACTTGATTCCGGACTTCGCGGACGCGGAGGCG
>JAZNEA010000039.1:0-1636 GCA_045588325.1 Clostridia bacterium | reverse complement strand
AGTGAAGATAAATCCCCCTGTTTTTGTTGGAAAAAATGTATCAGTTGGTGAGGGCTCTGAAATAGGTCCTAATACCTGTTTGTCAGGCGATATAAAGATCAAGGAAAATTGCAAGATCACAAACTCCGCAGTAGATATGGGGGTAGCAATTTTAGAAAATAGCAATATAGATGGTGCCTGTATCTGCAAGGACGCCTTAATAGGTGCAGATGCTAACATAAATTACGGCGTATGTATTGGAGATGGATGCCATATAGGGGACAAGGTAACAATTACAGAAAACGTTAAAATCTGGCCTGATCATTATCTGGAGGGAGACGCAATAATAAGGCATTCTATATATGACCCCAGCTGCAGCACCTTGATAGACTGGCGCCTTGGCGAAATATTTGGAGATATTTCCTCTCAGACCATGGTGGAAATAGGCACCAGAATCGGACAATCTCTGGCTTATGGCATGGATGATGGCGTTGTGGCACTGGGTACAGATGGCTCCAAAGAGGGTGAACTTTTGGTCGATGCTATAGCAATCGGAGTCAGGGGAATGGGGATTTCCGTAATTAAGGTTACGGGTGGCGTAATGCCTGCATTTCGTCACGCAGTTGCTGCCAGCCCTGCAGCTATAGGACTGTATATTCATAGGTCAAAGGGCGAAGGCGTCAAATTTGTGATTTTGGATTATAAAGGTCGAAGACTTGTGACATCACGAGTTCGCAAAATAAGCCAAACTTATAAAAAGAATGATTTTGAATCAAGGATATGTCATGTGGCTGGACAATCGGTAATAGTAGGAGATGCAGAGGGCAGATACCTGAGTAAACTATTGAGAAACATTGGTTCAGGGCTTAACCTGGCACCCTTTGGAATTTTGGCATTGTCACATAACCCTAGTATTGCAATTCATATGTCCAGCATCATTCGCGGTTTAGGCATAAAGTGCATTCCGATTCTTTTGGGCGACAACGAGGGCGTAGAAGGTGTGCTGGACAGATTGAGTTACCATCACGGGGCGATGGCAATGCTCTTTGGAGAAAAGGGAGAAAATGTAACATTAGTTACTAGTTCGGGCAAGGTCATTGACCCAGAAAGGCTCAGGCTCCTATATGCATCTACCTTGGGTGGTCAATTTAAGAGAGATTTTCCAGTATGCGAAAATAGCAGCTACCTATACACCAAAATCAAAGATCTGAGGCTCTTATACACATCCTGCGACCTTTGTGACAGGGAGGCCTTGGTCAGTGACCTTATGGACCAGGAATGGCTTTCAGACGGTCTGCTGGTTGCCATGAGGCTACTTGCTTATACAAAAAAACGTGGTACTACCTTGGATAAACTTGATGAATCAGTTAAGCAAACTACCTTCAGGCAAGTTGAGATCCCAATTAAGTCAAAGGCAGATCTGGTGGAGAAAATGTCAAAGTGGCATGACCTTATGCCAGGAGTTAAAGGAAAGTTCATAAGGCATAAAAAAGGCTGGGCATATATCTGTACAGATGACTATAGGGATGTTGTACGCATTACGGCAGAGGCCATGTCGGCAGAGATTGCAGACCAGATAATTCTGGAATGTGCAGAGCATCTGGAGTAGGATAAGACTTTGCAATAATAGATAAGTATGTTATAATTGTCATGTAAA
>JAZNEA010000038.1:0-22854 GCA_045588325.1 Clostridia bacterium | reverse complement strand
TGCACCCGAGAGAAATTGCAACATACAACAGTCCTGACGGAGAATATTCGCTTGTTTATGAGCAAATGAGTGACCCCGAATGGCCCTTTGGTCCAGCAGAAATCAGACTGACACTCAAGGACCATAATGGCAAAATAATCGAGCGTGTATCTACTAAACTTAACGATGACGGTGCAAATGCGGGAGAACACAATATTGCTTCTATTTCTTGGAACGACGATGCGGTAATTATCATCCTTAGAGCGTCAGAAATGAAGGATAAGGAAGTTGCAATATCATATGATAACCGTTAATCAACATCCAATTGGTCCAACAGTATTTGTGAGGTGGTTCAACTAAGTGCGCCTTTCGGCGCTTGCGAAGTTTGCTTCGTAAGTGAAGTTGTCCTACGGACAGTGAAGTTTCTGAGGAAGTGAGTGGCGCACTTAACTTCACTTTGTGCGACAGTACAAAACTTCATTATACCTTAGGCATAACTTCACATCGGCGTTTGCCGATACTACACTAAAAACTTCTGAGGGTTCGAATTCATACGAAAAAACAGCAAAAATATCCTTTTCGTAGCCCGTATACATCAAGAACTTTTATCTAGCAGATAGAAGTTCTTTTTTTTAATCTTTACTTGATATATTGATAATCACACAGGGCATATGTGATTGCGGGGGCAGAAAGATGCTTGGTTTTAAAAGTAGACGACGTAAGACTTTGAGCGAGAATGAGAATCTCTCCGCTAAGGTAGCACCTGATTGGAAGCTTAAGGAGACATGGGAGGATTATCCCGCACCAGACTACAAGGCAATTCATACATACTGCCAGGTCGCACTAATCGATAGCGACAAGGTGCTATACTACCGCACCAGGAATCCCAACCTCAAAGTTGGTGACTTGGTATATGTCCCCCTTGGGTATAGGTATGAGAAGAGGATAGGCACTATTTTAAGTATGAGAGACTATGTTGGATATCGGGCACCATATCCACCGGAAAAGACAAAGCATATTATTGGCAAGGTTGAGGATGGGGCCAACAGTAGTTGCACTGACAAGTAACGCTGTGATTTAACGAGATAATTAGCATATGTATACTGCATTACAAGCTGGCACCGAACATTAATGCAAAAGACCAACAACCTATTCCCTTAAATAATTTCAGACACACTCAAACAAATTAAATATTAGTAAAAATTGTTATTTTTTTGTAAATATTGTAGAGATGTAGAACATAAATTATTGACATGTAAATATAACTTCCCTAGTATAAAGTGAAAAAAGATAATATAAGAGACAGAGGGAATAAAAATGTCTAAGGGAAATACCGGTAAAGCCCATAAGATATTTACTATCATTGGAATAGTATTGTGCATTATTCTAATTCCTGTGTTGCTGATTAACCTTACGCTTATTGCTAAGAGTTACATTAACAAGGAGAAGGTGCCAGATATTGGCGGATATATGCCATTGATTGTACTTACTGACTCAATGTATCCAGAAATTGCAGCTGGAGATTTAATCGTTTGTAAGACATTAGATGCGGAGGATGTCAAGGTAGGAGATGTTATTTCATTCTTTGATCCTGCAGGTAATGGTACAAGTATTGTTACTCACCGTGTTATCGAGATTATTAACGAAGATGGTAAGATTTTATTCAGAACTAAGGGTGATTTCAACAATACAGAGGATAAGGATCCTGTACCAGAGGACAAGCTTGTATCAATGTACTTGTTTAAGATTCCTGGCGCAGGAGACGTTGCAATGTTCATGCAGTCCACAACAGGTTTGATCCTGTGTGTATTGCTTCCAATTGTACTTATCGTAACTTACGATATGATTCGTCGCCGCTTGTATGAGAAGGACAGGAAGGATGACAAGGCAGAACTGTTGGCAGAGCTTGAAGCTCTCAGAGCAGAGAAGGCTGCATTAGAGAATAGGGGTGAGACTCCTGTAGAGGAAAAGCCCGAAGCATAACTTTGTTTATTTAGCCTCATTGCCACGGAACTTTGAGGATGAAAATAAAGCAATCCCGAAAGGGAAAACACACACATATTGGCGAAAGCTAAAATATGAAAGGAGAAAAAATATGAAGAAGAATAAGATGATGAGAATCGCTTCTGCTCTTTTGATCGCAGTACTCCTTACAACATGTGCTATTTCTGGTACATTTGCAAAGTACGTAACAGATGGTGAATTCACAGATACAGCTCGCGTAGCTAAGTTTGGCGTTGAAGTAGTAGCAGGTGGTAATTTGTTCGCAGAAAATTATGATGATACAGTAGTTTCTGCTAGTGCAGTTACTATTGGAGAAGGTTCATATAAAAAGCTTGTTGCACCTGGTACAGACGGTGAAATGATAAGTTTTGCAATTACTGGTACACCTGAGGTTGATGTTAAGGTTACATACAAAGCAGAAGTTACTCTTACAGGATGGACAGTTGATGGCAATTACTATTGTCCATTGGTAGTTTACGTAAATAATAATCCTATCTATGGTGCAGGTTGCACATCTGAGGCTGATTTTGCTGGAAAGATTAAGGCAGCTATTGATGCATATACTGTTTCCTATGATGCAAATGATAATTTGGCAAATGAAGAAACAGATGCTACAAAGTTGTCTGTAAGATGGGAGTGGCCATTTGAGACAGGTAATGACGTTAAGGATACAAAGCTTGGCGATGCAGAAGAGTTGGCTACAATTGATATCAAGGTTACTTGCACAGTAACTCAGATTGACTAATTCACAGTACATATAATTAGATAGCTTTATTTAAATCGGAATATTCCGCCCTGGCCTATCGTGGCGGGGCGGTTGTTTTTTCGAGTGTTTAAAGGAACAATGTTCGTGGCTTGTTTCTTTAAATGCCTGTAAAAACACTTTTGTAGAGGATAGGATATGCATAGCAAGAAACAATCTAACAAGTGGATATGGGTCTGGGTATGCATCCTGTTCATTTGTGTTGTCACAACTACATTGGTGGTTCTCAGCAGAATTAACTTATTCCTGGAGGATGACTCAGGTGCAATGCCACTTGTGGCAGACATAGAAGTAGTTGTTACGCCTACTCCTAAACCAACTATGGAACCAACACCTACTTCTGTACCAAATTTGGACACAAGCACATCTACACCTACCCCAGACACGCAGGGTCAGCAGGGTGGATCTGTATCCGGTTCTCAGGGAAGTGTTTCTAATCCTAAGTTTGAACTGGATTGGACAAACAGTTCTCAGGCAGAGATTTTCCGCTTTTCCTATGTAAATGGAGAGGGTAAGATTACTGTTAACAGTAATGGTACAGACAAGGTTATTGCTCCTGGTACAACCAACAACTACACCTTTAAACTCAAGAACACAGGTGACGTTGCTATGGATTACACCATGGTAGTAGAGATGTGGTTTGAGCCTCAGGGGATTGTGATTCCCGTAGAAGTACGTATTAACAGATACGACAGAACATGGATTTTGGGAGATAGAGACAGCTATGTTTCTGCAGGACAAGCAGGGTTAGTTGAGGACACAGGTGTATTAAGTGCTGGCAACTACACATATTACACGCTGGAATGGCAGTGGCCATTTGAATCTGGTAACGACGAGTTAGACACATTGCTTGGTAATATGGCAACAGAAGAGGATATTACATTCTCAATCACCATTAACGTCAGAGCAGAGGAAACAACAGATCCAGAAGAAGAGGGTGGTATTCAGCCGGGACAGACAGGTGACGATTGGAATAACACACTTTGGATTACATTGGCGATTTGCTCATTTGCCGTTTTGATTCTTCCAGTGTTCTATAGAAAACGTGACGAAGAAAGTGAGAATGCAGATGCATTTTAAACTAAAAGGCATATTAAGAATACTTCTATTATGTCTTTGTGGAACTGTAGTTGGAATAAATGTGTATTTAGCAAATGCCAGAACCTTGGTGGGAAATCAGTTGCCGATGCCTTTTGGCCTTGGGGCGGCAGTGGTTTTATCAGGTAGCATGGAGCCTGAACTTTATAAGGGAGACCTTATAATAGTTAAGGAAACCACCGAATACGCAGAAAGAGACGTGGTTGTATATCAGGAGGGCTATTCTCTGGTAGTGCACAGAATCATCTCCATGGCTGATGGAGAGATTGTAACTCAGGGAGATGCCAATGACACTGCGGATAACCCAATCACAGTAGAAGAAATAAAGGGAAAAGTTATATTTCATATTCCTTATCTAGGTACATTGGTAGGTCTTATTAAAACACCAATTGGGACAGTTGTTGTAATTGCTATAGCCATTGTCTTAGTAGAAATCCCTCGCAGAAGAGATAAGCAGAAGGATGACGATGAATGCCAGAAAATCCTGGAAGAGATTGCTAAGCTCAAGGAAATGAAATAAGAGGAGAGGAGAGCAAATGCGTAAGGATAAGCCAGCTATGGTTAATATACCCGTGTGTATAGCCTTGGCATTATTATGCCTTACACTCATCTCTTCTCATATGACAAGTGGTTTATATGCCAGATATGTGGCTCAGGATGAGTCATTTGACAGTGCCAGGGTTATTAAGTTTGGGGATATTACGCTTACGGAAGTTGGCGATTTTTATGAGACGGGTAAGCTCATGATTATCCCTGGGGAGAATCTGCAGAAGCGGGCTGTTATTAACTTTGATGGTAGTGAAGCGGCTACATACGTGTTTTTGCAGATTGATATATCTGATGAATGGGAAACTACAGATGGCAGGACTTTTACTATTGCTGAGGGCGCAGATGACTTAATGAGCTGGTCAGTGGATGATAGATGGGAATGCCTCATCAGAGACGGTAGATATGTGTACTACTATAAACACGATGGAGGCAGTATTTTGCCTCCTAACTCCACCTTGGTTAATGTGGATATAATCGCTAATAATGGCACAATTACAGTAAGTGAGAATATTACTAAGGCTCAGATAGAGTCGATGATAGATATTACTATGGGAATTCGTGCAAGTGTTGTTCAGGCAGGTGGCTTTGAAGACGTAAATGCCGCCTGGGAATCCGTTGCAACAAAGGGGAGGTAACAACTATGATGAAGAAAATAATCTCAGTTGTGCTTATATTTGCTACAGTAATTAGCTTGTTTCCCTCTAATGTTATTGCGACAGAGCTTTTCTCAAGTGTAAATACAAACCAGAACAAAACTGAATCTGTTAACTATGGAGCAGTAATAGGAAATACTGCTGTTTTTGCTGGTTATTTTCCAACACCAATTTCCGATATGCCAGAGAAAGTAAACAATCTGTGGGGTACAGATAGCCAGTTTCTTTTTTCAGAAGACGTAACTTCTGACATGGTTTTTGTAATTACGGATTACTATTTATCTCCGGAAGGACACCTTTGGTACAAATTAGATGCAGCTCCTGGTAGTGAGATGCCAGAAAGGTTGAAGACATTCCCTTGGGTATATCAGGTAACAGTCAGCAACCCGTTTGATGCAACGCTCATTGTCCATGAGAGTGGCAAGAACTTTATATTCGACGCAGAGGGCAACCCTGTTACAGAGGTAACAATTGGTCTTTATGATAAGTATGAAATTAGCTGTAAATCTTCATTGTTGGGTGTTCCAGAATATAGATGGCAGATTTTCATTGCAGGTGAGTGGGTAAATATTGCAGGCAATGCTACTTCATCTATGTCTATTAGTCGTGCGCTATTAATTAATGCCCTCGACTCAAACAATCAGACAAAAGTACGTTGTATTACTAAATCAGGCTCCAAGGAAGTAGTAGGAGAGCCTGTTGTTGTGCGTTTGGATCCTAGTTCTGACAATTTGTTTGAGGTTCCTTCTAAGAACGAAGACGTTACAGAGCGTATGGTTGAAGTGCCTCCAATTAACATGAAGGCATCTGCAGTAGCAGATGGGACAGATGTAGTTTACGTTACAGTACAGTTCTTGTTTGAGAATGGTACTCAGGCAGCTAACTCTTATGTAGCTGAGGTTCCTTATGGCGTGCCATATAGTTTCCCAGTTGAGTTCCCATACGTTTTGGGTTACAAGTCAACATATATGGGAGAGTATATGGATGGAACCACGGTTACGGGTGTGTTTACTGAGGCTGTAACATTTACAGTTTACTACGAGCCAACAGAAGTAAAATACTATGTAGATGTATACTTCCAGAATATTGAAAATGATAACTACTCCTTCCAGGAGACTATTCCTCTTGAGGGTTTAACAGGAACATTAGTAGATAAAAAAGAGATAGAAAAGCTCTTAGAGAATTATGAGGGTATGCTAATTCTCCCACATGAAACACCAGAAATCGCTGCAGACGGTTCTACACATGTAGAGGTTTACTTTGACAGAGAGTATTTTATGACCACTGTAGAGTTAGGTGAGGGTGGTTACGGTGTATATTCTGTATATGCTAGATATGGATCCAACCTTATAAAGCATTTGGTTGGTGCTACAAGACCTGGTTATACATTTGAAGGCTGGGATTTAGCTGAGGTAGATACAAACGGAGATGGAAAGCCGGATAGTGGAGACGGAAAAGTAGAAGATAATGTATATGAAACAGTACCTGCATTCAATCTCACTTATATAGCTTTGTGGAAGGCTGCAGAAACTGTTAAGGTAAGAATTGTTTTCTGGGGTGAAAAGGCAGGAGTATATGACTCTACAGAGGAGTTTGTAAATGGTAAGACAACAAGACCTTTTGATCCTGCAAATTATGAGTACCTTGAGACAAAGACTGTTGATGTAGCACCTGGAGCTACTCTCAAGTATGCAGTTGATGTTTTATCTACAGGAAATAATTATTTGTGTGGAATTGAAACTCATTTCCATGATGAGACTTGTTGTAAGGATAAACACACCCATAGTATTAAATGCTATCAAACTACAAATTCACAGACATTGCCGCCGTTAGTAAGTGAACAAACTAATACTATTAAAAATGCGTTTACATCTAGTGGTTTAAGTAGTCAAAAGCCAGCAGATGGTACTATAGCTAGATATAGAACCAATTCGTATACATCGACAACATATTATGATTTCTTATATTACGATGGCAATTGGTATTATTTAGGAAACCTAACATCTAATATTACTAGTCAGACAACTAATTACGGAATAACTTATCAAATTTCGCCAAATCCTAATAGAAATCAAACTAACTCTACAACAGTTTCAATGAAGTGTAATCATACACATTCTACAAGTTGTATAATATGTGGATTAGAGGAATCACAGCATGTTCACACTGCAGCAAATTGTGGTTATCCCACGTTTGAGGATTATAAGGATAATTCTAATTTGTGGTATCTCGCAGAATATGATTTTGATGCTGTTACAGTAGATCCAGATGGTACAACTGTTCTGAATGTTTATTTTAACAGAACTCCATATACACTTTCGTTTACGAAAAATAATTCTGCCTATACAGTAACTACACGTTGGGGAGCAGATATTAATAGTATCTGGCCAGTTCTTAATGTAACAGGAGATAGATGGGATCCATCACCGAAGAATACATTTACTGCAGTACTTGTATACATATCACAAATGCCTGCAGAGGATATATCTTTTACTGTAAGTCCAGGATCTGGTAAGCCAACATTTATTATGCACTACATGGTCGAAATAACTGACGATGAAGTTAAAAATGAGTCTTCTCCTTATAGGTTTAGAGTAGGAAATAGTGGAGAATATAAGTATTTTAAAGAACATAATACAATAACTGCAAAATACAGTCATTTGACAAAAGCAGAAGATTTCATGGATTTGACAGGATATGTTCAATACGGATCTAATCCTACGTTTAATTCTAGTAATCAGATAACCAAAGCAGGAGATGTATATCTTTACTATACTCGATTAGAGAGTACATTAGAGCTTTATAGTGGTATGGATCTTCAAAGTCCAACTGTTAAGATGGCATATGGAGAGAAGATTGGTGATTATATCAAAACTGTAACTCCAGCGGTACCAAGCGACCTTGATGCTAACGGATATTATTTCACTGGCGAATGGTATCTTAACCCAGAATGTACAGGAAATGCTGTTGATTTGGATACACTTACAATGCCAGCAGGACCTTTTGCATTGTATGCAAAGTGGGAGAAGAAGGAACACGAAGTAAGAATTGTTCTCAACAAAAAAGATGATGGCAACTACACAACTGAAGATTATGTTTTGGATCCTAATGGTGAGCCATTAGTTTTTACAGTAACTCACGGAGATACAGTATTTAAGGATAATCCAGAAAGAAAGCCTGCAGAGCCCACATATGGAAAGTATGATTTCTTGAACTGGTTTTATATGAAGAATGGTTCTGAACTTGTTTGGGATTTTGATAGCCAGCCTGTAGTAGATGATACGGTTATCTATGCTAAGTGGAGCTCTGACGTTATGATTCAATACACTGTTTACTTTGTTGATCAGAAGGGTAATCAGATTGCAGATCCTATTATAAGGCAGTCTCTTGCGGGTCACTCAGTAACCGTAAATGCTAAGACAGGTAAGGAATTGTACGAAGAGTACAGAAATAAGTACTTCCCTCAGGTAGTAAGCCACTCCATAGCTTTGGATATTGAAAACAGAGATACGGGTGTAGAATACACATTCGTGTATGAGAGAGCAGAATCTAAGAAGTATTATATTCACTACTTAGATAGCCAAACAAATGAATACTTAAATAAGGAAAAAGGACCAGTAGAGAAGGAAAGTGACTTTGCTGTTGTTACTGAAAAGTATTTGACCATTGAAGGTGCTGAAAAGTACGTACCAGATGCTTACCAGAAGTCTTTGATTCTTAGCGCTAACGAGAGCGAGAATCATCTGTATTTCTATTACTCTAAAACAGATGAAAAAGATGTATGGTATATCGGATATCATGTTCAGGATAAGGATAACCTTGCTTTATATGACGAGGTGTCTTCAACTGGCGGAGTAGATAAGATTGGGCTTGAACTTCAAGCAGAGTGGCCGGTAGACCTAAATAAGGATGGATTTAAATTTAGTCATGCTATCATTACTAAGGATGGAAACGAACAGCGAATAGAATCAAATATTGAAAATGTAAAGTCTCAAATTGTTAAGGGTGGTACTAAGATTGATGTTTATTTCAATCGAAATACTTACTCTTACAAGGTTGTTTATATTAACATGGATACTGGCAAAGAGATTCCTGGTCGAGAACCTGATGTTTATATTGGAGACAATAAACAACCATATGGTAAGACTGTTAAGGCAGATGCATCCAAGATTCCTACAATCACAGGATACAAGTATGCTTCTTCCAGCAGTTGTACAATCGTAAAAGATGGTGATACAGAAGCTACAATTACTAAGAATATCATTTACGTATACTACACAGAAAATACAATTTCTATTAAGTTTGAAGTTGTCGGACCAGACGGATGTGGTACTGTAGAGCCAAGTGTGATTGAGGTTAAGTATGACTCAGATGCTTCTGCCACAGCAGATGCAAGACCTGCAGCCAATTACAAGTTTGTTGGTTGGTATTACGATAAGGAATGTACTAGACCAATTACTACCACAAGTAAGCTTATCCCTAATGGTACAAATCTGATTCTTAGGAAGGATACTGGTTGGGAGCCTAACACCTATTATGCTAAGTTTGAGGCAGATGTAATGGATCTCACCATTGAGAGAACCAATGGTGAAGCTGGTCAGGTTTATGTATATGAGGTCAAGAACCAGTCTACTGGTGATATAATCTACGTTACTATTACAGGCAGTGGCCAGGTTACTATTAAGGACCTTGTAGTTGGTACATATGTTATTACTCAGCAGAATGGTTGGTCATGGAGACAGGCTGATCCATCTCAGACAGTGGAGCATAACGAAGCAAATCGTGGTAATCCAGTAGTCTTTAGTGAGTCTGCAACTAATAACAAGTGGCTCAATGGTAATAGTACTAATAACAAGAACAAGAGGGGGAATTAACTATGAAAAAGAGAATATTAACTATCTCTTTGATTGTTGGAATAGTTCTCACTCTAGTTCTCTGTGGTACTGTTATCTCATACATGTTCCGCCAGACAGTTTTTGTGGATAATAAATTTGTTCCTGCGGAAGTTTCCTGTTATGTTCACGAGGAGTTCAATGGTGTTGAAAAGACAAGTATTAAAGTCCAAAACACAGGTAACATCGATACATATATCCGTGTGAGAATTGTAACCTATTGGGAAGATGCAGAGGGAAATATTGTTGCTAAGCCATCTGAACCTATTACCTTTGAAGTTTCAGACAAGTGGATCAAGGGTTCCAACGATACTTACTATTACAAGGAGCCTGTTAAGCCAGGTGAATCCTACAAAACAGATAACTTGTTTAAGTCAGGCGCATCTCTTGTTTTAGCACAGGAAGGTGACTACTATCAGGTTGTAGAAGTGTTTGCAGAGGCTATTCAGAGTAAGCCTGCTAAGGCCGCTACAAGTAGCTGGGGTGTTGATATTGATGAAGATAATGGAAACATTACTACAGCACCATAGCATTTAATTAACAAAGCGAACCAATATAGACTATTGTTTGCCAGAATCACACGTATAACAGGGAGTATTAAGAGAGGGGGGTGTAAAAGTCACTCCCTTCTTTATACCCAGACCGGATAATATGTCTGTGGCAAAAAGGATTTCTTTGCGGTAGAATGTTTGTGTACAGCCCTCATGGGGCAATACATACAGCGGAGGCAATATGTGGAACATCATTAGCATCATAGTTCTGGTTCTAGAGCTCCTGCTCCTGGTAGGACATATCATTGGCAGGCTTTGCCACAAGAAGATTAACGAGACGGTACAGTTTCTCGCATTGGTTTTCCTGATGAACCTGGCCCTGTACCTGGTGCCGTATTTGTATCAGGTCATAGAGTTGGGCAATAGGGACAATATTATTTTTGGCATCCTGGAGTGTATCACAGGCTCTATTAAGTTGTTTGTAGGAGATGTGAAGACCAGCGAGGTTGCCAGTTTCGCCCTTACGGCCCCAGCGTATTCCTATGCATACCTGGCGGGTACGCTGCTGGCCTTGATAGCCACCGTATCTGCAGTTGTAGAGGCATTTAGCGGCACATTGATTAACAGAGCCCGACTTTCCAAGAGCCTTAATAAGGATACGTGTGACCTTGTTGTTGGCAATTCATCCATGGCACTTTGCTATGCCAGACAGTACCCCAATTCCGTATTGCTACTGCCAGACGATGTTTCCAGAGAGGCTACCGTAGCACTCATAGAGGATGGGTATGTGGTTCTGCGCCGCAATTTTTCCAAGAGGCTCCTGATGAGCAGACTCTTGCGCCCAGACACCAGGTATAATGTGATTATCCCCAGGAGTGGAGATGAGGATCTTGCATACGTCGATACCTTTATCGACTACCTGCAGCAGACTGCCCAGCCTAAGAATGTCTTCCTTTATGTAGAGGTGGAGGAGCACAAGGCCCAAACCATTCGTCGCGAGGTAATAGAGAATAGTGGCCTGGAGGAATGCATATTCACATTCTCCCGAGAGGAGATTATGGCTCACCACATTATCGAGAATCATCCCATCACAGAGTACATACCTCTGGATTTTGTGGATGAAGATGCGTCAATTAAGACAGATGCCGAGATAAACATGTATTTCCTGGGATTTGGTTCCCTGAGTCAGGAGATATACAGACAGTCCATCCTGAACAACCAGCTAGTTAGCTTTGTAGGCGGGACATACACCCTTAAGCCCATCAACTACTACCTGTGGGATAAGGGGATAGATAGCCACGTGTGGAGTATAGATGGCCTTAAGAATGCATTGACAGCCATGGCAAAACATCAGGAGGATTATCTGCCATTGCCCGAGCTGCCGTACAACACCAAGGTGGAGGACTTTACCCCGCATCTCAGAGACAATCTGGAAAAATTGGTGGACAGGATCAAGAAGGACAACGCCTACAGCGTAATTGTGGTAGACACAGGCGATAACTATAGAAATATAGATACAGCCAGCAGAATCAAGTCCATGATGGACGGGTTAGACAACTACCACCTGTTCGTACAATCCGAGGTGTATGCAAAGGATGATCATTTCACCACATATTATGGAGACTATTCTAAGGTCTACAACCACAATGTAGTGGTAAACGACGATTTGGCCTACATAGCTAAGGCCATAAATGCGATACACGCAGAGAAGTCCATGGAGGACAAGCGAAATGAGCCGGATTTCTGGCAGCAGGTAGAGGCAAAGGCCGAGGCTAGCTGGCGCCAGATGAATTATTTCACCATGACATCCAATGTGTATGCCGCCCTCAATTTGCGAACCAAGGTCAACCTGTTGGGCCTCAGCTACGAACAGGCGGAGAGCGCAGAGGACTGCCACCTGGTGACAGAAAAATATGGCAGGGAGCCCAGAGAATACAAGTATGCTGAGTACTTTGATCGTTCTGTGAGAAACAGTCTGCTGGCCCAGGAACATATCAGGTGGAACACATATCACTTGATGCAGGAGTTCATGCCCATGACTTTGGCACAGATTAAAATTAACTCCATTGAGGAGGGCGAAGTATCCTTTGTGAACAAGAATATGGCAGCTATGAGACATTCCTGTCTGACCACGTTCAAGGGATTAGACGCCCTGGGTGAGCACAAGGCAAAGTTGGCAACAGAGGCCACCGGTAAAGAGCACAAGGCAGAGGAATACGATGTCTACAAGTATGACGAGATGCTCATTACCTCTGCAGAGAAATTGCTGACAAAACTTAAGTGCAAGGTGTATTCAAAATAAATGTGACACTGTCACAGAATTATATCCTCAGAATGCATATACTTAGACCATAACAGAGCATCACATTACAGGAGGATATAAATATGTGTGACAACAGGTTTTATTATTGCCCCACTTGTGGAAATATTGTAGGTATGATTAAAGCATCTGGAGTTCCCATGATGTGCTGTGGCAAAAAGATGCTGCAGTTGGAGCCCGGTACTGTCGAGGCTAGCCACGAGAAGCATATTCCAGTGGTTTCTGTGCTGGAGAATATTGTCAAGGTTGAGGTGGGATCAGTGGCACATCCCATGACCGAGGAGCACAGTATAGAGTGGGTATATCTGCAGACAGACAGAGGCGGACATCGCAAATGCCTTAAGCCAGGAGAGACCCCAGCGGTTACATTCTCTTTGTTTGATGAGAAGCCAGTTGCCGTGTATGCTTATTGCAACCTGCATGGCCTTTGGAAGGCAGAGATTTAGTGCAACAGCTGCTCTGTCGATTGACAGATGATATGGCTAGGGTGGATAATTACGTTAGCTATATGCAGTTGATAGGTCTATAACAGAGAGATAGGCGAGCGTTATATAGCGCTTGCCTTTGTTTTTGGAGGAACACATGAACAAGGTTTATTTTTCAAAAGAGATAACTCCCGGCAAGGTTTTGGAGATGTTTAAGCTGCTGGGCAAGGAATTGACAGGCAAGGTGGCTATCAAAGTTCACTCCGGCGAGACGGGCAATCAGAACTTCCTGAGGCCTGAGTTCTGGCAACCAGTGATAGAGCATGTTGGCGGGACTGTTGTTGAGTGCAACGTGGCCTATGAGGGCAGCAGAGATACCACAGAGAAGCACTGGGAGACCATGAAGCAACATGGATGGAGCGACTTGTTCCCAGTAGATATTCTGGATGAGGAGGCCCCGGATCTGGTGCTGGACATCCCCAACGGCAAGAGGATCCAGAGAAATTATGTGGGCAGCCACCTTACTAATTATGACTCGCTGCTGGTGCTTTCCCACTTTAAGGGTCATCCTATGGGAGGATACGGAGGAGCGTTAAAACAATTATCCATTGGTATTGGTTCCAAGTTTGGCAAGGCATATATCCATGGAGCAGGAGAGCCGGAGAAGATTTGGACAGCAGACCATGACTCCTTCCTGGAGGCCATGGCAGATGCAGCATATTCCGTGGTGGATTTCTTTGGTGGAGATGCGGTCTATGTAAACGTAATGGCAAATATGTCGGTAGATTGTGATTGTTGCGCCATAGCGGAGGATCCATGCATGAAGGACATCGGAATACTGGTATCTCTTGACCCAGTGGCCATAGACCAGGCATGCATTGACTTAGTATACAAGGCAACGGACGATCCAGGACAGGCACATCTGTTGGAGAGAATCGAGAGCAGAAACGGAGTGCACACCATAGAGGCTAGCCAGGAGATCGGCGTTGGTAGCAGAGAGTATCAGTTGGTTGAGATTGACTGATATGCGTTACCTTGTGCCAGGACATGGAGAATATGTGGCCGTAGTAGGTTGCTCTGACCCCCTTTTGGAGTCCCATAGGCAACGGGTGGAAATGTTTGCCAGATACCTGGCCCAAATGGGATTGACGGCAAATTTCAGTCCCCTACTGTATGAGAACGCGGCGGCTAGCGAGCGGGCGGCAGTTCTGATGAGTATGTATTGCGATAGTAAAGTACGGGCCATTTTCGATGTTTCTGGTGGGGATGTGGCGCACGAAGTATTGGATTATTTGGATATGGACCTCATTGCAAAGAATCCAAAGCCCATATGGGGATATAGTGACCTGACCTGTGTTATTAACGGGGTGTATCAGGCCACGGGGCAGCGTCAGGTGTTGTACCAAACAATGAATCTAGAGCGGGATTTTAGCGGTGTTCAGGCCCGCAGATTCCAGCGCCTGATGCAGGGGGATTATGATTTGTTTCAGCCCCAGTGGGTCATGCGCCAGGGTACATCTCTGTCTGGCACAGTTGTGGGAGGCAATCTGCGATGCCTGCTAAAGTTATCAGGTACAAGGCTTATGCCAAACATGGATGGCAAGATTTTGTTTTTGGAGAGCAGGAGCGGGGGACAGGAGCGGATAATTTCTATGGTGTCCCAGCTAAAGCAGATGGATGTAATAGAAGGATTATCTGGATTGCTCCTGGGCACATTTACTGAACTGGATCAGACAATGGGCCGTCGAGATTCCATTGAGATGATCGTGGAATGCATAGGTAGACCAGATCTGCCCATAGCCGTCACGGACCATGTAGGCCATGCCGTAACATCCAAAGGGATTGTTATTGGCGGGGAGATCAATATTTAGGAGAGATCAAATGGGCAGAACCAATTGTGAGGATTGCATCAACTATTCATACGACTACGAGACGGACGAGTATTATTGCGATTGCATGGATACCATGGACCAGGACGAGGCAGGGCTGTTTATGCTAGGCAGATATAACGGCTGCCCAATGTATCGTCCAGGAGACGAATATACTATTGTTCGCAAGCAGAATTAGGATCAAAGATAGCAGTTCTGATTCTGTCTGCAATTATGGTGCGCTCAGAGTTAAAATCATCTGAGGCAAAGGAGATAGGCGCCCTTTCGCAGATCGTTCTTTCGTGGTCGTTAATAACCAGAGGGATAAAGGCAATGTGTTTGCCTGTTCGCCTGTAATACAGGGATTCGATGTACAGGAATCCCTCATAGATATCGTCATCTGATCCCTGGCAATTGGCATAGTCCTTGTCAGGGAATACTATTATGTCGTGTCCCTTTTCGAGCACCTGGATGCACTCCTTCAGTGTTATAAAAGAGTGTGAACTGCCCCTGTAGACAGGGATTGAATGCAGACTACGGATAATGGGTACTGTAATCACGGTGGCAAGGGCAGCTAAGATGCGGGAGAAAAAGGGAGAGAAGTTATATCGCACCGGAAAGGTAAAATCCCGGTATTGCCTGTAACACGTGCCATAATTAAAGAAACAGTCAAGAATCATGGGATGAGGTTGTTCATCCAACCAGATTAACGTGGTATAAGGACCGTGCATTTTCATGTGGCGACATACATAAACGCAGGGGTCCTTATGGGCGCTCTGTGAAGTCTGATATCTGGGAGTGACAATCCTGGCAAAGAAACGAACCACGGAGACGAGAGGACCATTTGGCTTGTCGCTGGTCTTGAAAACCCATCGCTCCTGGATCTTGAAACTGATAATCGCCAGGGCCAGATCGCATATCAGCTTTGAAATAGTGGGATTGAATCCCAGCAAATTGGCAGTAAAATATGCCAAAACAAAGGACATGCACAGCTGGACAAACCATAGGACATAGTATTTGCATAGGGCTGACGAGTTGGTGATCCTGAAAACAAACTTAGAATTGCATGCGTAATTGATAGCGGAAGAAGTAATTCTCGCGATAGAAACGGCCCAGAAGGTGTGCAGGGCAGGAGACAGGGACTTGAAGGCATAATGATAAAGAATAGTGTACAGGACAATATCTACCACTGCCGATGCAGCAGAGGATAAGGCGAACTTGCCCAGTCGCTTGGAAATATTAGTGATTTTGCCCCTTAGGGTGTCTCCAGTTTTCTTCATAGCAAACAAAAATTATACACATTAAAATAAACTAAAGTTAGACAAAAAGTTACGGATTATTATTTACCTTTTCTTTACTACATGGGTTTTTGCCCTTATACTTTATTATAGTATTTTAGGAGTTTGTATATTCACATGAACACAGAAACACAGCAGGAAAAGCTAATCAGGATGACCACGGAGCCAATAGAGAAACTGATAGGCAAATTGGCTTTGCCGGCCATCATCAGCATGGTGGTAACATCGGTTTACAACATGGCTGATACATATTTCGTCGGAGGAATAGGTGATAATAGTAGTGCCACTGCTGCAGTAGGTTTTGTTTTCCCGCTGATGTCAATCATGCAGGCAATATCGTTTTTCTTTGGCCATGGATCAGGCAACTATATTTCCAGGCAGTTGGGCAAGGGTAGTACCAAGGATGCAGAGGAGATGGCCACCACCAGCTTCGGATTTGCTATTATATGTGGTTTTGTAATATCACTGCTGGGATTAGTATTCAGAAGGTTTATTGCGGTGCATATGCTGCAGAGTACAGATACTGCTCTGCCTTATGTGTTGGATTATATGTCTATCATACTAATGGGAGCCCCGGTTATGATGGGAGCCTTTGTGCTCAATAATCAGCTAAGGTTCCAGGGAAATGCCGTTTTTGGTATGATAGGAATAGGACTGGGAGGCATCATCAACATTGGATTGGATCCTCTGTTCATATATGTGTTCGACATGGGCATCATGGGAGCTGCTGCAGCCACAGTTATTAGCCAGGTTATCAGCTTTCTGATCCTGTTGATAGGTAGCACCAAGAGCAACTCGATTCAGATGCACAAGGACAATTACAAGCCCTCCTGGAAGTGTTTTAAAGATATATTCCACGGCGGCATACCATCGTTGGCCAGACAGGGTATGGCGGCCATTGCCATGGTTATTCTCAACGCAGCCATCAAGGAACAGGCGGCCTTGGCTTTTGGGTTTGCAGACGATGCTGTGTCGGCCATGACTATCGTCAACAAGGTTATGGGATTTGCGTCGTCAGCCCTCATCGGTTTTGGCCAAGGATTTCAGCCAGTATGTGGATTTAATTATGGAGCGGGACGAAGGGACAGGGTTCGCAACGCCTTTTGGTTCTGTGTTAAGGTGGGATTTGTGTTCCTGATTGTCCTGTCCGTTGTAGGAGCGGTGTTCGCCTACGATGTGGTACTGTTCTTTAAGGATTCTCCCCAGGTGGCCCAGGTGGGCATGGACGCCTTGAGACTACAGTGCATTATGTTCCCGTTTATGGCATACACAGTTATGGCCAACATGATGTTGCAGACCATGGGATTGTCCGGCAAGGCCACATTGCTGGCTCTATCCAGACAGGGGCTTTTCCTGATACCATGCGCCCTGATTTTGCCAGCGGTATTTGGATTTACCGGAGTATTGTTATGTCAGCCAGTGTCAGATGCCCTTTCGTTGTTGCTAGCTATACCTGTAACCAGGAGTACATTTAAGAGAGAATTAGCAGATTAAATATCAAAGGAGGACAAGATGAAGAAAAAACAAATTATCAGCTTAGTGCTGGCCTGTGCCTTGTTTATCGTGACAGGGGTATCCAGCGTGCTGAGCCACAAGGTCGCAGAGAAGAACAGCTTGCAGCAGAGCCTGGATCAACTCTACAACTTAACATCCGGAGCCAGCTCCATACCTAGCGGAGACTTTATGGCAGTTATAGATATTTATGGAACTATTCAGGCCACTCCGGAGACTGCTGCAGATATCTTTTCCGGCAACTACATAGCATATGACCATAGTTATTACATGAACCTGGTCAATATTCTCATGGATGAGCCTGGCTGCAAGGGCATCATACTGGATGTGGATAGCCCCGGTGGTACTGTATATGAGAGCGATGAGTTTTATCTTAAGCTTATGGAATACAAGGCTGTCACAGGCAACCCAATCTACGCATACTTCCGCAGCACGGCTTGTTCAGGAGCATACTATATCGCCATGGCAGCAGATGAGATTTATGCAAACAGGAACTGTACCACTGGATCTATTGGCGTTATTATGTCCACCTATAACCTTTCAGGCCTGTTCGAAAAGGTCGGAATAGAGGAGATTGCCATCACCAGCGGCGAAAACAAGGCTATGGGATCTGTTGGCAGCGATTTTACAGATGAACAGAGAGCAATCTATCAGGCAATCGTTGATGAGAGCTACAATCAGTTCGTGGACATTATCTGCACAGGCAGAAATATGGACAAGGCCACAGTTAAGGTATATGCAGATGGCAGAATATATACTGCCACCCAGGCAAAGGAGCGCAACCTGATTGACGAGGTATGCACTTCGGAGCAGTTCTATGCCGCAATGAATGAAATAGCTCCCTGCTATGACCTGAGCTATTCTGGTGCACAGAACTTCTGGTCTATGATGGGATTGACGCTGAGCCAGTATACTACGACAAAGACAGACTCCCAGGTTACGCTGGAGTGGATTAACAGTTTGGGAAGTGGGGTGCCGATGTATGTTTACTATGGACAATAACGAGACATTGAATCAACCAGCCCAAGAGGAGAGTTGCGCTGCTTTGGAGCAGGAGATACAGGAGACCCCAGAGGTTAATGCTCCGCAGGAGGCGCCTGCCAGTGTTGCACAACAGGATGTGCCGCCAATTCAGGAGCCCGCTCAGGAGTTTAACTATGCGGGGATGTTTCCAAGACTGATTGCATTTGGAATAGATAGTCTTTTGGCTCTTATTTGCGGAGCTATAGTCAAATTGCCGCTTACGATAATGTCCTGGTTTTCAGTAGTAGATATGAGCAAGGCACTGCTCTTTGACTATACTCTGGGAGACATAATCTCCTACATTGTGACTCTGGCGTATTTTGTGTTGTTTACCTACTGCATGTCTGCAACACCAGGGAAAAAGCTATTTAAGCTCAAGGTTGTGGTAATGGACGATAAAAGCGAATTGCTGGACATTATCTTTAGAGAGAGTATTGGTAGATTTTTGTCATCTCTGTTAATGGTGGGCTATATCGTGGGAATATTCGATGGGGAGAAAAGGTGTATACATGACATGCTGGCAGATACCAGAGTCGTGTATGATGTAAAAAAATAATGGTTTGGATTATTTTTGGCGTTATAGCAGTCCTGTTGCTACTGCTAGGGGCTGGGGCATACTTTTTTAAGGTTGCTATATGCAGAGCTCCCCATATAGGCGATGTGTGCGATATTATGCCGGCAAAGAATACCGCATGGTTCCATAACTACGACTATATAATGGAGAGCATAAACTATCTGAAGGCGCATCCTATGCAGGAGGTAGTCTCTATCACATCAGTTGATGGGCTGAAACTCAAGGGCAGATTGTATCTGACCTCCCCAAATCCAGAGCAATTTATAGCCTTTTTCCATGGCTGGCACAGCACGGGATTCAATGACGGAGCGGTGATTGTCAGGTATTATATCGAAAAGGGATATAACGTTCTGCTGGTGGATCAGAGGGCCAGAGGAATGAGCCAGGGCAAGTACACCTGCTTTGGAGTTAAGGAGCGTTATGACTGTATTGAGTGGGCAAAGTATCTCAACAGCAGATATGGCGAGGAAAATATCCGCATAGTGCTGGAGGGACTTTCCATGGGGGCATCCACTGTCATGATGGCGGCTGGACTGGAATTGCCACAAAATGTGGTGGGACTTCTGCTGGATTGCGGATTTACAACTCCCTATGAGCAGTTCAGACACATAATCAGGAACAGCATGCACCTGCCGGAGTTTCCGCTGCTTAATGTGTTTGCTCTATATTGCAAGTGGATTGCTGACTTTGATATTCGCGAATGTGACACAAGGGAGTGCTTATCGAGATGCACCCTTCCAATGGCTATGATTCACGGAGGAAGGGACGATTTTGTCCCGACATCTATGTCATACGAGAATTATGAGGCGTCCGTGTCAGTTGACAAAGCCTTGCTTGTTGTGCCAGAGGCGGGACATGGAACATCGTATTTGCACGATAGGGAAGGGGTTTTGCGATTTTTGGATGTTTTTCTCGAGAAAAACTTCAAAAATCACGTAGATTAACTAAATAAGCCTTTTCTTTTATCAAAATTTAATTTATACTTGATATAACTTATTTCATGAACAGTTTTGTTTTTTTGGAGGATTTTTATGAAGAAGTTTTTAGCAATTCTTGTAGTTGTTGCACTGGCTGTTTCCATGTCTGCAACAGCATTCGGTTACACACTGTACGGCTTTGAGAAGAAGCAGAACGCTGGTATGTGGCAGGAGCACTGGTACACAGATTGTACTCTGCGTCACGTTACAGCTGATCTCTCCACAGAGCAGGTTAAGTCTGGTTCAAGCTCCATGAAGATTACTGCTCCTGCTGGTGAGGAGGCTTTTGCACAGTTCGGTATCTGGTGTGACAAGTCATACTTGACAAAGATTACACCTGAGATGGTATTTGACTGTGATCTGTACGTTCCAGAAGATGGTAATGTTAGCAGAATCGTATTCTACCTTTGCGACGATTCCTGGGATTATTTCAGCTTCGGTGAGTACACAGTTGAGGAGTGGGATACATGGATTTCCCTTAGCGAAGTATATGATTACCTCTACTTTGAGGATTATGCAGCTAACGATGGCGTATTCCCCTGCTATTTCATTATCGAGTGTGATTCTGTAGAGCCCACAGAGGATGCATTTTTCTACATTGACAACTTCTACTTCGGAACACAGGAGGAGCACGCAGCAGCTCTTGCTGGTGGCGAGAAGGTAGAAGATAAGTATGTAGAGCCCGGTACTTCTGAGGAGCCTACAACTGAGCCTACAAATGAGCCTACAAATGAGCCCACAGGCGATTCTTCTGATACAACCGGTGATGACAAGGATTCTTCCGACATGACAATGTGGTACATCGTTGGTGGAGTTGTTGTTGTAGCCCTTGTTGCTGCAGTTGTTGTAGTTGTTGTTGCAAAGAAAAAGAAGTAATTTAGGTTAGTATGTATTTCTGAGGGCGTATGCAAATACGCCCTCGGACTTTTTGGAGGAAAATATGAAGAAAATATTAGCAATGTTGCTGGTTTTGGTTATGTCCGTATCTATTTGCTCCACAGCTTTTGGTGCAGTTGTTATCGGATTTGAGGACCAGGTCAGCTATAACAAGACAACCGCAGGTAATGAGTATTATCGTAAGGCCAGAATCTCTGTAGACAATACAGTAGCCAAGTTTGGTAACTATTCTGCAAAGATTACCAGCCCTACTTTCTATGTTCCATCTCTTGATACCTATACAATAGAGTTCGCTGCTAACTTTGATCTTCACAACGTAAAGGTTGAGGATGAGAGCTTCTTTGATGCATGGTTCTATTTCCCTGCAGATGGTAACGTAGAACAGGTTACAATCAAGGTTCTCGACAAGGCACAGGAGGAAATTCTTACAGTTGATATCATCACTAGCGATGATACAGATACATGGGTTTCTCTCTATGATTACTGGGGAGAGACATTCGGTAACCAGGACAACATGGATATCAACACAATGTACTACCTCGGCATCTATGGCAACTCCGTCGATCCTGAGAAGGAAGTATATTTCTACATGGATAACCTCTTCTTTGGCTCTGAGTCCGAGTTTGAGAAGTACATGGAGGATCCGGCATCTGCAGTTCCTGTAGTTGATGGCAATGGCACAGGCGAGGGTACAACAGATACACAGCCTACAGATGCTCCTGATAACGGTGCAGACGAGGATAAGTCCGATAAGGATTCCTCAGACATGACAATGTGGTACATTGTTGGTGGCGTTGTAGCAGTAGCTCTCGTTGCAGCAATCGTAGTAGTTGTAGTTGCTAAGAAGAAGTAATTTAGATTGGATTATGAGCTCTCATTCGTCACGAATGGGAGCTTTTTACTATTATGAAGAAGATTATTTTAGCATCCGCGTCTCCACGCAGGAGAGAGATATTGGACACAATTGGAATACAATACACAGTGGTGGTCTCTGACTATGATGAATCATTGACACCAAAAGGTTTGTCTCCAGAGGAATTGGTTCTGACAAACTCTCTGGGCAAGGGCAATGCTGTAGCAGAGAAAGTTAAGGACGATGTCATAATTATTTCCAGCGACACAGTGGTAGCTATGGCAGTAGATGGTGGATACAGAATATTTGGCAAGCCTACAGATAGGGCAGATGCCATAGAAATGCTACAGGCGCTATCCGGGAAGACGCACACAGTATTTACCGGGTTGGCTATAATTAATACCGCAACCAACCAATGTGAGACATGTGTGGATACAACGGACGTTGTGTTTAAGACACTGACTCAGGAAGAGATAGAGTGGTATGTGGATACAAAGGAGCCTATGGATAAAGCTGGCAGTTATGCGATCCAGGGCTTGGGGGCAAGATTTGTTAACAGCATAAATGGCAACTACCATACAGTCATGGGGTTGCCTTCCCACAAGGTGTACGAGATGTTAGCTGTTACTTTGGACTGACCCAAAGTAACCAAAAGTCACCGGCTACTCCCGCAAGCGC
>JAZNEA010000037.1:0-14176 GCA_045588325.1 Clostridia bacterium | reverse complement strand
TGCACATATTTTGGCGGGATTTAGTCGCCATATGTTATTTGATTGGTAAAACGACGCATAGCCTAAATCAGAGCCTCCAAGTGCTCCGTTGGGGCCTGCATGATGTTCCAGGACAGAGCCACGCCCTGGCAATTCTGATCGCGCACTGTCTGTACAGAATCCCTGACATATTGTGGGCTAGTGGGGACCAGCTCTTTGTTGTAGTTGATCTCTATGCCTGGGTACACATCACAAGGGAGATTGGCTAGGACTCTGATCTGAGATGCCAGGAAAGCCTCGTCCATCTGAACCTCGGGGTAACCCAAGGCGTTAGGAGCGCATTTGCGTATAAGGTCGTATTCGTAGGCCATCCCTGCAGGGGCCAATGTCTGGCGGTATAGCATCGGTTTGATAAAATCCGCTCCGACAGTTAACAATTTGTAGTCCTGTCCCACAAAGTTACTGAGCAGAGGAGCGAACAAGTCCAGACCTACCTGTAGCCCCATGGACTTAAAGTGCTCTGCCAGGTGGCCAACACCCTTGGCAATAAGCTGTGACTTGCATCTGAGGAAGGCATTTGCAATAGGATTGACCAGGGCTCCTTGGGAGGCAGCGTCAAAAAAGTGGTCCCCTCTCAGGGCGTATTCTGCCTTGACCAAATCCAGGGATAGGCCCATTTCGTCGTAGGCCTCTCTGCATCTGGCACATCCACAACTAAGGACTCCGGATACTCCACCACCAAACGAGTGGGTCCTGATGCGGTCCAAAAATACGCCGTCAAAGCCGCATCCTGAGAAATGCTCCTGGAACATGGTCTTAACCAGGTCAATATTGGACTGGGATGAGGGACAACAAAAGTCAAAACTCTCGCCAGATTTAATCAGATGGGAATCGATGGGCTGGCCCCATAGGTCCACAGCCACATCCACAGGACCAAATTCTGCTGTGTTGGAAAATACAGGTAGCCACAATATCATGGAAATGTTGTGTGAGTGCAGAAAATCCCCCACGGCTCTGTACATTGTCGTGTCCGGGAACCACCCAAGCAAAACCTTATCCACAGAGATAATGGCCATGACCTCCCTGAGGCGACTGATAATCTGTGACGCTGTATATTCTTGTTGGTAACGACCACCTGTGGTTAACTGGACTATGTATTTCATGGCTCCTCCATGTGTGCTTTTGTGTTCATGGTATAGCTATGGGGGTGGTATGTCAAATCCGCAGGCGAAATTCCTCGACTTATGTCGAAATCCAGTATAATATACAAGAAAAGACCGGCGTTCAGGGGAACAAGAATATGTATAGAAATTTTATTTGTTATAGAGGGGGATCCTCTGCAGGTATTCATTATGCCAATGACATATATGTACACCTAAATCAAATCAAGGACAGAGTAGGTGTAACTTATTACTCTCCGGAAAAGGAATACTCAGGAGAAATCCGCAATTTTTTGTTGGATCCGGCCAAATACCTTGGCAAAGTAGAGAACTTTATAATGCTCTTAACAAGGGATTTTTTCGACGGCTTCATTGTAGATGGCCAACCAAATCCCGAATCTGTCACCAGAATTGAGATAGACGAGATCCTAAAAAATGATAAGGTTAAGATAATCCCTGTTCTTTTTCCTGACTTCTCTTGGACGGCCACAACTAAAGGAAAATCGAACCAAGATATCCTCTTGGAGCTCTGGGGAGAGGAGGCCATGAACAGGATTGTTGGCGCACCGCCAATACCTTATGTGTTTCAATACAGAAATCAGGTAACGCAGCTGGTGGTAGATGAACTGGCCAAAAAGAGTAACAGCAAAAGGGTGGTTGTTTTCGATTTTGATGGAACATTGACTAAGCCCAGAGTGGACGCTAATACATGGGAGTTGCTATGGGAGAGCCTTGGATACGATGTATCAGAGTGCGAAAAGTACCACAGGCAGTTTAGCAGAGGTGAGATTTCCCACGAGGAGTGGTGCGAGATTACGGAGAAAAGATTCAAGGAGGCAGGCTGCAGCAAGAAGAATCTCAAGGAGACGGCACTTAAGGCAGAGCTTGTGGATGATGTGGTAGAGGTGATTGGCGAGCTCAGATCAAAGGGAATCCTGTTATACATCCTGTCTGGTTCTATAAAACAGTATATAGAGCTGGTTTTAGGCAAGGAGATCAGTTCCTGCTTTGCAGAAATTAAGGCCAATAGAATGACCTTTGACGACCAGGGAATGTTGGACGGAATCATAGGCACGCCATATGACTTTGAGGGAAAGGCGCGATTTGTCAACAAGATAATTCAGGAAAAGCAGGTTTCCCCTAAGGACATAATCTACGTTGGAAACTCTTTTAATGACGAATTCGTATATACAACAGGAGTAGAAACCCTGTGCATCAATCCAAGGGGAACGGATTATTATAACAACAAGGTGTGGCACAATTATATTAGGAGACTAAGTAGTCTTAAGGAAATACTGCCATACATTTATACATAACAATACAATGCGAAAAGGCACCCCAATTGGGTGCCTCTTCTTACAAACACAAACTATATTGCTAGGGCTAAATGATGCCACTTATCTTTGAATTCTGCCGGAACCGTCTCCACCAGCCAGCTTTTCGACCTCTGCCACGGTGACCATGTTGTAGTCTCCCTCAATGGAATGCTTGAGTGCAGATGCTGCAACAGCAAACTCTACAGCGTCCTGAGTGGTTTTGCCAGACAGCAAGGAGTAGATGAGTCCACCACCAAAGCTGTCGCCGCCACCAACGCGGTCGATGATGTGCAGGTTGTACTTCTTGGAGAAACAGTACTCGTCTGTCTTTACATTGTACAGCATGGCGCTCCAGCCGTTGTCAAATGCAGAATGACTCTCACGCAGGGTGATGGCCACCATCTCAAATCCGAACTTGTCTGCCAGCTGACGAGCTACGCTCTTGTAGCCCTCGTGGTTCAATTCGCCTGCGTAAATATCTGTTGCCTCTGCCTCGATGCCAAATACATCCTTTGCATCCTCCTCATTGGAGATACATACGTCTACGTACTGGCAAAGGTCCGTCATTGCCTCTCTGGCCTGCTGACGAGTCCACAGTTTGCCTCTGTAGTTAAGGTCACAACTGATCTTGATGCCACGCTTTTTGGCCTCAATACATGCCTGTCGGCAGGTCTCCACCAGATTAGCACCCAGAGCAGGAGTAATGCCTGTGAAGTGGAACCAGTCCACGCCCTCAAAGATCTTATCCCAATCAAAATCATCGGGAGTGGACTCCTGAATTGCAGAATGGGCTCTGTCATAGATGCATACGCTGCCTCTCTGGCTGGCGCCCTTTTCATTAAAATAGATGCCAACCCTGTCACCACCGCGAACGATCATGGATGTGTCAACACCATAGCGGCGCAGGCTGTTTACAGCACTCTGGCCTATGGCATGGGTGGGCAACTTGGTTACAAATGCGGCGTCCATACCGTAATTGGCCAGGGACACGGCAACGTTGGCCTCGCCACCACCGAATGTGAATTCCACATGGTCGCACTGTACGAATCTCTCATAGTTGTAAGGCTGGAGTCTGAGCATCAGCTCACCAAAGGTAACGATTCTCTTCATGTTTTGTTCCTCCTTTAGTTAAATGCCGCAGCTCTTGCCTCAGCACAGAGGGCGGTGATCCTTTCAAAATTACCTGCAGAGATGTCGGCCTTGGGGCAAACCCAGGAACCACCTACTGCATGGATAAATGGAGCGTCTATATACTCTCTCACATTAGCTGCGTTAATGCCTCCTGTAGGCATGAACTTAATGCCCACAAAGGGAGCAGCCAGATTCTTCATGGCATTGAGACCACCATAAACATTGGCAGGGAAGAACTTGATTACCTTAAGTCCCATGTTCACTGCCATAGTAATCTCTGTGGGGGTTACACAACCAGGGGTTACGGCCACGCCATTTTCGATGCACCATGCGACCACATCTCTGTCAAAACCAGGGGAGACGATAAACTTGGCGCCCATGGCAACAGCCAGCTTGCACTGTTCCAGGTTGAGAATGGTGCCAGCACCTACCAGCATATCCGGGCAGTTGTCGGCCACGGCCTTGATGGCATCAGCAGCGCAGGCTGTGCGGAATGTTATCTCCATAACATCTATTCCGCCTGCCAGCATGGCATTGGCTGTTGGTATTGCATCCTTGGCATTGTCCAGTACTACAACTGGAACAACGCCGGAGTTCTTGAGCCTTGCGAGTACGTCCATTTCCTACCTCCTTAAACGCCTGAATATGCAGCAAAGCCACAGTCTACAGGGAGAACCACGCCGGTGATGGCAGAGGCAGATCTCTCGTCGCAGAGGAAGAGGGTTGCACCCAAGAGCTCGTCAGCATCCACGAATCTGTTGGTGGGAGTGCCGTTCAAAATCTTGGCGGAGCGGGCTGTGGGAGTGCCATCTTCGTTAAACAACAATGCCTTGTTCTGTGCAGAAACCAGGAATCCGGGGGCAATAGCATTGCAGCGAATGCCGGAGCCGGCAAAGTGTGTGGCCAACCACTGGGTGAAGTTGCTGATACCAGCCTTGGCTGCAGAATATGCAGGAATCTTGGTAAGGGGAGTATAGGCGTTCATGGAGGAGATGTTCAGGATGGAGCATCCCTTGCGGCCTATCATATCCTTGGCGAATGCCTGTGTAGGCAGGAGAGTTCCCTGGAAGTTCAGCTTAAAGACAAAGTCCACGCCACTGGGGTCCAGGTCAAAGAAACTCTTGCCGCCCTCCTTAGCCTCGTGATGATACTCATTGTCTGTAGTGGCACGAGGGTTATTGCCTCCAGCTCCGTTTACCAGGATGTCACAGGGGCCAAGATCGGCCAGCACCTGCTGGTGAACTGCCTCCAGTGCATCTGCATCCAGAACGTTTGCCTTATAGCCTTCGCACACAAAACCCTCGGACTTGAGCTCCTGAGCCAGTGTCTTGACGGCATCCTCGTTAAGGTCAAGGGCAGCAACCTTTGCGCCACTCTGAGCAAAAGCTCTGGCCATAGCTCCACAGATAAGTCCACCTGCGCCAGTTACTACAACGACCTTGCCTGTATAATCAATATTGAGTGGAAGATTAATCATTTTGTTTCTCCTTTTTATTTAATGCCCTTAAGGCGATCCAGCATATCCCAGCATCCAAGCATATACATGATGCCCAATGCTCTGTCGTACAAACCATATCCGGGGCGGACGGTGCCAGGTCCCTCACCCCACAAATGGCGGCCATGGTCGGGACGGATATATCCATCAAAACCACAATCGTGGTATGCCCTGATAATCTCTAAGATGCCTGTATCTCCATCGCAGTCACGGTGACTGGCCTCGGAGAAGTCTCCATTATCAAAATGCTTGACATTACGAATATGGGCAAAGGCGATTCTGTCACAATGCTTGCGAACTATGTGGGCCACATTGTTGTCGGGGTCTGCGCCCAGAGATCCGGAACACAGAGTCAGGCAGTTATACTCGTCATCTACCATTCGCAGGAAGCGGTTGATGTTCTCTTCGTTAATCAGGAGACGGGGGAGTCCAAAAATATCCCATGGCGGGTCATCCATGTGGATGGCCATCTTAATGTCGCACTCTCTGCAGGTGGGCATTATAGCCTCCAGGAAATACTTAAGGTTCTCCCACAGTTTCTCGTGATCCACATCTGCATAGGCCTTGAACAGCTGATCCAGTTTAGCCATACGTTCTGGCTCCCATCCAGGGAATGTCATGTGGTACTTTTCTGTAAAGTCCAGAATGTACTTTGCCATGGCATTGTAGTCGGTCTGAATCATGTTCTTTTCGTAGAACAGGGCAGTGGAGCCATCTCCTACAGGGTGGAACAGGTCGCTACGTGTCCAGTCGAAAATGGGCATAAAATTGTAGCATATGACCTTAACTCCGAACTCCTTAAGGTTACGAATGGTCTGCTTGTAGTTCTCGATGTACATGTCTCTGGTGGGGAGACCGATTTTGATATCATCGTGTACATTTACAGACTCTACAACGTCCATGTTGAAACCATAGGGCTCCAGCTGGTCCTTGACCTTCTGAATCTCCGCAACTTCCCAAACTTCGCCAGGCATTTTGTCATGTAATGCCCAGACCAGGCCAGTTACGCCAGGAATCTGTTTTATGTCTGAGAGCTTGATGTTGTCGTTGCCCTCTCCATACCAGCGGAAAGTCATTTGCATTGTGGTGTCCTCCTTTATTTTTAGCTGTCTATACCAAAGTACTTGACGGCATTTTTATTGCTAATATCCTGGACCATGCTGCCCAATGTGGCCATGTCCAGGGGATATTCTCCATTTTCTACCCATGTGCCAATGAGGTCACAGAGGATTCTCCTGAAATATTCGTGTCGTGTGTAGCTCAGGAAGGAGCGGGAATCAGTCAACATCCCCACAAAATTTCCCAAGAGGGAGAGGTTGGCCAGACTAATCAGCTGCTGACGCATGCCTTCTTTGTTGTCATTGAACCACCATGCGCTGCCATGCTGCAGTTTTCCGGGACATTCTGTCCCCTGGAAAGCTCCGATAATTGTGTCCAGGAAACTGTTGTCTCCGGGATCCAGACTGTAGAGGATGGTTTTGGGTAGTTTGTCCTGGCTGTAGAGGCTATCCAGCAATTTGGCCACTGCCTGAGCACCATTGTCAGGCCCTATGCAGTCAAATCCAGTGTCAGGGCCCAGCTGAGCCAGCATGCGGGAGTTGGGGTTCCTCAGGCAATTGTAGTGGAGCTGCATTACCCAACCCAGCTCTGAGTACCTTGCACCACAGAATACCAACAGGTAGGTCTTAAAAAGTTCGGCCTGCTCCTGGGTAACGGGCTGTCCTCTGAGGGCCAGCTGCATGACCTGGTCAGCCTGCTCCTTGGTACCAGGGCGATAAACCATGTAGTCCAATCCGTGATCACTGGCCTTGCAGCCCATGCTGGAAAAGAACTCCATGCGGGATGAGAGGCTATCACACAGACTGTCCATATCGAAAATTGGGGATCCACTGGTCTTGGATAACAGGTGGATATAATCCATCCAACCGGCCTTGTCTATATTCAGAGCCTTGTCAGGCCTGAAGGATGGCGCAACGATGGTCGCAATAGAGGGATCCTCTGCGATTTTCTTGTGCCATTCCAGGGAGTCTACCGGGTCATCTGTGGTTCCGACAAAAGCAACATTGCTCATGGCAATCAGTCCACGTGCGCCCATGCCGGGCTCTGCCAGGCGGGCCTCAGCCAAGGCCCATACCTCCTGGGCTGTTTCGCCATTGAGGATGCCGGTGTAGCCAAAATATTTTTTGAGCTCCAGATGACACCAGTGATACATTGGGTTGCCAATGGCTTTGGGCAGTGTCTCTGCGAACTTCTGGAATTTTTCTCTGGGGGAGGCGTCTCCCGTGATATAGTGCTCCGGGATGCCATTAGAGCGCATCAGACGCCATTTGTAGTGATCGCCGCCAAGCCACACCTCAGTGATGTTGGCAAACTTGCGGTCCTCATATATTTCGCGGGGGCTAACGTGGCAGTGATAGTCCACAATAGGCATGTTTTCTGAATAATCGTGGTATAGAGAGCGGGCGGTCTCGTTGGATAAAAGAAAGTCCTGGTCCATGAATCGCTGCATATCACTGCTCCTCCTGATACTGTTAATTAATTACATATCAAAGTATAAATCACAACTTTAACAAGGAAAATTGCGTTTTTAGCTTGACACATTGTAAATCTTGCGGTATTTTCTCTGTGAGGTGGCATTATGAAAGGACAAACACAGAGATTCGATCCCAGGCAGCACATGCAAGTGCCAAGTTTTGAGATCTTCCATTATCAGGACCTACAACCAGCAGGGGTAGATCCTCATCACCATGACTTCTACGAGGTGTATTTCTTTCTCGATGGTAGCATGGACTACCAGGTTGAGGGCCATGTGTATAGCCTTCGCCCGGGAGATTTGTTGCTGATTAATCCCATGGAGATTCATCAGCCCAGGGTTAATTCTAAAGATGCGTTCCTGGAGCGCATCGTACTGTGGATAGATAAGGCATACCTTGAGGCCCTGGGAAATGGCGATAGCAGTCTGACACGTTGTTTCGACAACACCCTTCCATCTCACAGGAATCTGTTGCGCTTGTCCCCATCCCAACAGTCTAATATTACCCATTTGTTGGCCAGCCTTATTCGTGAGAGGTATGAACCCTCCTATTGCAGTGATCTGTATGCCAAGGGCTTGCTCCTGCAGTTCGTGGTGGAGCTTAACCGTATGGCGACGCAGGTATCTCACTCCGTAGCGCCCAAGGGTACACAGCTGATATCTGACGTGATCGCATACATTAACGACAATTATCACCAACAACTATCAATGGATCTTCTGGCCAGCAAGTTTTTTGTCAGCAAATATTATCTGGGACACGAGTTCAGCAGAGTGGTTGGCACCAGCGTGTACAGGTACATAATGCTCAAGAGACTGCTTATTGCCAGACAAATGTTGCTTAGCGGTCAGGCCCCCAGTCAGGTGTATTCACAGTGTGGCTTTGGGGATTATGCCAATTTCTACCGGGCGTTCAAAGCCCAATACGGAACCAGCCCTGGTGAGTGTTCTGACACCAGGACGTAATGTGGCGCTACAGCAGAGAACTGCGATAATCCCTGGGGGTAGTTCCGGTTACCTTCTTAAACACTTTGGAAAAATAATTAACATCTGATATGCCACAGTGCTGAGCAATGGTCTGTATCTGCAACTTGGATGAGGCCAGCAGGTGCTTTGCGTGTTGTATCCTGCGACTGGTGGCATATTCTGTTATGGTAAGTCCTACCTCGGCCTTAAACAGGGAGGAGAGGTAGCTGGGGTTTATGTGTCTTGTCTGTGCCAATGCGCTGAGGCTGAGATCGGCCATCAGGTTGGTGTTGATGTAGAGAACAGTATCCTGTACAACCTTGGAATAATTCTTTGTTGTAAAGTTATGCACCATTCTGCAATACTCTATGATCATTTCCTGGATCAGACTTGTGAGGCCATCCACAGATGATGTAGCCTCAATCTTGCGGGCCATGGCAGAGGAAATTTTGTCCAGGTAGTATGGGTGGAGACCGCCTCTTTCTGCTGCCTTGCGCAAAAGTGTGTTGGTGATGACACAATAGTTCTTCATATTGCGGAGGGGGTCCGTGACTCTGTGCTCAAAGGACAGGTCATTAGAGGCCTGCAGTAATGCCTTGGCCTTATGCATATGACCATGCTCCACAGCCTCCATGAGGGCGTTCTCATGCTTGTAACGCATTTCCAGTGCATGCATCTCCAACTCGGGGTTATCATCACGAGGTGTAATATCTATATCGAAAATATCGCTATCTATGGAATTATATCCATATACTGAATCGACAGACTTGTAATTGCCACTGCCCCATATTATGTCGTACAAGGACTCCACGGCATTGATGATAGGGGAGGCGTCGGTGAAAACCGGCACCATAGACAGAGCCTTTTCGATACGAGACATCAGATTGAGTGGCAGATGTCCCTTCTCGTGGTATTCCAGCAGCTCTTCGTGTGTTACTGCCCTGTCAAAATATGGACCAGCCACAGCCATGCGCTCAGGAGTATTTTGCCCTGGAATCCAAAAGCAAAAATAGTGCATACTAAAACGGTCCACAATTCGGTAAATGGTACGGGCATCTGCACCTTCAAATATGGAGTACAGATCATCCCTATACAGTTCGGGACGTCCGATCAGCTCTCTGAATCCCAGGTCAGGCCTATGATCCATGGGGTTAGATGGGTTGACTATGCAAAAGTTCAAATGAAATTTGGAGAATACTCTTCTTATGAAATCTAATTCCGTAGCGTATGACATAAAGGACCTCTCAATTTGTCAATTTCTCAGAAAAAAGCCTACTTTCATGAAATATTATTATCAAAAACATGCAAAATTTCAACATGCTACAAAAGAAATTCACAAAATAACAAAAATAATTACTCACGACAATGGGGCAAATGTCAATATCATTAAGAAAAAAGATTAGCCGATCTATTTTTATAAAGGAGGAACAAAATGGCAAAGGAAGTAGAGTTTGACAAGAACGGTCACCGCAAATTTGGTATCCGTGATTGTATCGCCTACGCAGCCGGTGATTTTGGCTGTAACATGAGCTTTTCGCTCAAAAATACTGTTCAGACCTTCTGGTTGGCATACATGATGCTGGAGACAGGTCTGTTATCCATCTTGTTGATAATTGTTCAGATTTGGGACGCAATCAACGATCCGTTGATTGGTAGCGTTATCGACTCTGACCAACGCAAGTATAAGATGGGTAAATTCAAGACATATATCTTAATTGGTGCTCTGGGACTTTTGGTCGCTGGCGCCATGGTCTTTATCCCAGCACCCAATGCTAAGGTGTGGATTAAGGCAGTTCTGTTCATTGTTGGATATATGTTCTGGGATGCATTCTACACAATCGCAAACGTTCCTTACGGATCGATGCTTTCATTGGTTACAGAGGATGCTGGTGAGCGCTCTCAGCTGTCCACATGGCGTTCCGTAGGTTCCATGGTTGGCAACATGCTCCCTAACATCATCCTTCCCATCTTGATCTGGCAGAAGGTATTTGATGCAAATGGCAACCCCGTTATGAACCCTGAGACAGGCGTACAGCAGGAGATTCTGCTGGGAGACAGAGTTTTCATCGCAGCTCTTATCATGGGCGTTTTGGGACTCATTGCATTCCTGTTCATGCTCAAGACAATCACAATCCGCGTTGACGAGCAGACTGTTAAGACAAACGAGTCTGAGAAGTTCAACATTATCAATGCCTTTGGCAAGTTCTTTAAGAACCGTGCAGCTCTCGGTGCAACACTGGCAGCAGTTGCAATGTTCCTTGGTATGAACTCAGCAACAACTGCGGTTACAATCATGTTCGCCACATACTTTGGCCAGGCTCAGATGTCTGGTTTGGTACAGCTCATTGGATTCTTGCCCATGTTCTTGTTCATGCCCTTCATTAAGAAGATGGTTAACAAGTTTGGTAAGAAGGAGGCTGCATCAATTTCTGCCTTCGTATCCATGATTGGCGGCATTCTGATGTTCGTATTCCCATTGATTTCCAACAAGGGTTTGGCTCTGGTAGTTTACATCCTTTCCCTCGTAGTCTTCGGCCTTGGTATGGGCGTTTACACCTGCGTATCCTGGGCTCTCATGGCAGATGCTATTGACTACAACGAGTGGAAGTTCGGATCCAGAGAAGAGGGCACAGTTTACTCCCTGCACTCCTTCTTCCGTAAGTTGGCACAGGGCGTTGGACCCTCTATCGTACTGTGGATCATGGGCCTTCTGGGCTACATTTCCGATCTGGGAACAGGCGGACAGTCCCTGGCAACAGCTACCAGCATGTGCTGGTTGGTTGCAGCACTCTACTGCTTTAGCGGTATCTTCATGTGGATTTCACTCAGATTCGTATACAACCTGGACAAGCCCACAATGGAGCTTATGAATGCAGAGTTGGCAGAGCGCAGAGCTGCTAAAGAGGCATAATATAGCCGATTAAAACATCCTGATATTTGAAGTGGCGGACAGACGTGTTCTGTCTGCCATTTCGCGATAAAACCCCTTAAGGAGGCAATACTTTGAGAACCATTTATAATTTTAATGCCAAGTGGGCATTTACAAAACAGGCCACAGAGATCCCTACCGAGATTCACAACACCTGGGACTTTGTAAACATTCCTCATTCATGGAATGCCATCGACGGCCAGGACGGTGGCAACGACTATTTCCGCGGCACAGCATACTATGCTAAGAAGTTGGACAAGATGGACCTGCCTCAGACAGATCGCTATTACCTGGAGATCAATGGCGCAAATTCCTCTGCAGACGCATACCTTAATGGAAAGCTGTTGGCTCACCACGATGGAGGTTACTCCACATGGAGAGTGGACATTACAGAGCACCTTGACAGAGAGAACCTCTTTGTAATCGCAGTTGACAACTCCGCCAACGATAAGGTTTACCCTCAGGTCGCAGACTTCACATTCTACGGTGGTATCTACAGGAACATCAATATCGTATGCGTCAATGAGAGTCACTTTGATTTAGAGTACTACGGAGGACCTGGACTTAAAGTTACACCTGAGATTGTTGGACAGGACGCCAAGGTAGAGATTGAGACCTGGGTTACCAACCTTAAGGAAGGACAGACAATCCGCTACACAATCAACGCAGCTTGTGGCTGCACAGTTGCTACTCAGGAGACAGCTGATACAAAGGTTGTTCTCGACATTCCTGAGGTTCACCTGTGGCATGGACGTAAGGATCCATACCTCTACACAGCAACACTGGAACTGCTGGAAAACGGACAGGTTCTGGATACTGTTTCCACAAGATTTGGCTGCCGTACATTCAAGATTGATCCCAATTTGGGATTCATCCTTAACGACGAGGAATACCCTCTCCGCGGCGTATCTCGTCACCAGGACCGCTGGGGCGTTGGTAATGCTCTGCTGCCTGAGCATCATATCGAGGATATGGACCTCATCTGCGAGGTTGGAGCCACAACAATCCGTCTGGCACACTATCAGCATGATCAGTTCTTCTACGATCTGTGCGACGAGAGAGGTATGGTAATCTGGGCTGAGATTCCTTACATTTCACAGCATATGCCTACAGGCAGAGAGAACACCATTTCTCAGATGAAGGAGCTGGTCACACAGAACTACAACCACCCCTCCATCGTAGTTTGGGGACTTTCCAACGAGATTACCATGAAGGGCGACACCGACCCAGACCTGCTGGAGAATCACCGCATTCTCAACGATCTGTGCCACGAGATGGACAAGACTCGTCTCACCACAGTTGCAGCAGTTTCTCCATGTCCCATCAACTCGCCCTACCTGGAGATCCCGGATGTAGTTTCTTACAACCACTACTTTGGTTGGTACGGCGGAGACACCAGCATGAACGGCCCCTGGTTCGACAAATTCCATGCAGAGCATCCAGATCTTCCCATCGGATGTTCAGAGTATGGCTGTGAGGCCCTTGACTGGCACACATGCAATCCAACTCAGGGCGACTACACAGAGGAGTATCAGGCATACTACCATGAGGAGCTGATTAAGCAGCTGTTCACACGTAAGTACATGTGGGCAACTCACGTATGGAACATGTTTGACTTTGGTGCAGACGCACGTAGCGAGGGTGGCGAGAATGGCCAGAACCATAAGGGCCTTGTAACCTTTGACCGCAAGTATAAGAAGGACTCCTTCTACGCATACAAGGCATGGCTCACAGACGATCCATTCGTACACATTGCAGGCAAGCGCTATGTATATCGTGAGCAGCCTGTGACAAAGGTAACTGTATACTCTAACCTGCCCGAGGTAGAGCTGTTTGTGAACGGCGTAAGCATTGGCAAGCAGACATCCGACAATCACTTCTTCTATTTCGATGTGACAAATGAGGGAGAGAGCAAGATTGAGGCAGTTGCCGGTGAGTGCCGCGATAACAGCACTATCATCAGAGTTGAGGAGTTCCACGAGCCCTATCGTCTTAAGGAGAAGAATGCAGTTCTCAACTGGTTTGACATCACAGAGGTTGAGGGCCACCTTTCCCTTAACAGCACCATGAAGGACATTATGTCCACACTTAAGGGTAAGCTGTTGCTGGCAGGCATCTTTATGAAGCTCATGCCTAAGAAGGGCGACAAGGTTGCCGGAGGCTTTGAGATGAATGACGCCATGATGGAGATGATGGGAGGATTTACACTCATCCGTCTTACAGGTATGGTAGGCACCATGGGCATCAACTTCACCAAGGAGCAACTCCTGGATATGAATGCCAAGCTCAACAAGATTAAGGCACCTAAGAAGTAAGCACAAAACATTATTTCTAAACCGAAAGGCCATGCTGATTGCGTGGCCTTTTTGTCGTCCGCGTGAGGTGGCTCGCCAAGTTACCGAACAAAATCCCACTAGGTTACCGAACAAAATCCTGCCAAGTTACCGAATGAAATTCTGCCAAGTTACCGAATAAAATCCCGCCAAGTTACCGAAAAGTGTTGAATTTGCGGAGATTTTGATATAATCAGCATATATGCATACAGAAAGGAACAAAATCCATATGAGTGAAATGAACAAGAAGTATGATGCTCTGTTTACACCCTGGAATATTGGCAATGTTGAGATTAAGAACCGCATCGTCATGTGTCCCATGGGAGGCACATCCCTC
>JAZNEA010000036.1:0-21043 GCA_045588325.1 Clostridia bacterium | reverse complement strand
CACATCCCAAAAATGATAAACTTGCATTATCTGTAATATTTTGTTTATAGGTAAGAGGTGATGTCATGAAATTTAAAAAGTGGTTCAAGAAACACTATGTCATATATGGCGTTTTGTTTATATTCATATCAATATTGCTCTCTGTATCTGCAGTTGATAGGGTTGCAGACTCCAATTTCTTGATTAAGAGTTTGTATGTCGCGTGTGCTCTTATCATTTCTGCCATTTCCACATTCTTCATGGTAATTGGCATAGAGGAGATAATGTCATCCAAGAGTATGGGATTTAAGAATAATCTCATTATAAATGTGGTTGAGATGGTGTGTGTTCTTGCTGTGTTCTTTATTTGCAGAGCAGATAATCTCATGTTCATTACACCAGCCATTTTTGTGTCATGCTTGTTTTCTATTTTGTACGGATACAAGATGGCTTGGGTTGCAGCAATATGCAACATTCTGATTACAGCATTTGTTTGCCGTTCAGATTACCTGATTTACATTCCCATTGTTCTGGCTATTTGTCTTATGGGGTCTAAGTTGCTCACATCCACTAAGGAGCGCAGCACACTTTCCATGATGGGCGTTGCTTGTGCTATCGCTTCTTTTGCTGTATCGTTTTCCCTTATGTTGTTGTCCAATGATAATATTGCAGATAATTGGACATCTATTTTGGTAGCATCCGCCTTCATGGCACTTAACTGCTTTATCAGTGTTATGTTAATCGTTGGAATCCTACCACTTTTTGAGAGGATTTCCGGCGTTCTTACAGAGTTCAGAGCACAAGAGCTGATGAATCAGAACAGCCCTCTGCTTAAGAGGCTTATCATGGAGGCACCTGGCACATATCACCATAGTGTTATGGTTACCAATTTGGCTGAGGCAGCTTCTGATGCGATTGGTGCCAACACATCCCTGGTCAAGGTCGCTGCTCTTTACCACGACATTGGCAAACTAAAGAGACCACAGTATTTTGGTGAGAACCAGAGTGGCATCAACCCTCACGATAATCTTGACCCGTTTGAGAGCAGAGATATTTTGTTCAGCCATATTTCAGATGGAGTCGATATTGCAAAGAAATACAAGCTTCCTACAGAGGTTATCCAGGTAATTAAGTCTCATCACGGCAATACTACAACTGCATTTTTCTACTACAAGGCATTGCAGGATAAATATAGCCAGGATGTAACTGAGGATGATTTTAGATACAATTCACCTAAGCCCGAGTCTAAGGAGGCGGTAATTCTCATGTTGGCAGACAGCGTTGAGGCAGCTGTCAGATCACTACAGGAAAAGTCAGAGGAGACCATTTCCAGCCGCGTAGATGATGTTATCAATGGCAAGATTCAGGATAATCAGCTGTCCGAGTCTGAGATATCATTTAAGGAGATTAACGAAATAGGAGATAGGTTTAAGGTTGTTATCGGCGGGTATTATCATCATCGTACTGAGTACAAAAAGCCTGAGCCACAGTTAATTGCTAATGAATAAGATTACTTTTTCCCAGGAGACAAAATTGCCACTTATGCCCAAAAGGCGTATGCTTCGCAAAATAGCTAAGCTCAGCCTTAAGCAGGAGGGCATAAATGTGCCCTGTAGAGTCTCTGTAATCTTTTGTGATAACGAGTATATCCAGGAGATAAACAAGGATCAGAGGGGGATTGATGCGCCCACAGATGTGTTGTCGTTCCCCAATACGGATTCGCTGAACGGCCAGCTGGTGTATGAGCCGTACGATCTGGAGAGAGGGCGCTTGTATTTAGGCGATATAATTATATCCATCGAACGTGCTGTTGCTCAGGCACAGGAGTATGGTCACAGCGTGGATAGAGAGATTGGTTTTTTGTTCTGCCATGGCATGTACCACATTATGGGGTATGATCATGTGGATGGATCTAATACCATGTTTGAAAAACAAGAAATAGTCCTTAATAAGTTAGGACTCAGGAGGTAGTATTTTGTTTAAGTGCGGTTATATTTCGATTATCGGTATTCCCAATGTAGGAAAGTCCACTCTGCTCAACAGACTTTGTGGCGAGAAGATTGCCATTGTTTCACCCAGAGCTCAGACTACCAGAAATGTTATTACCGGTGTTGTAACCACTCAGGATATGCAGGCTATTTTCCTGGACACACCTGGTATCCACGCACCCAAGACACGTCTTGGCAAGTACATGAACAAGGTTGCAGATGGTTCCATGGGCAATGCAGATTGTCTTTTGTTCGTGGTAGATGCAACACGTCCCCAGATCAGAGACACAGAGGAGGCCATCCTGGAACGCCTGTCCAAGGTCCGTAAGCCCATTTGCCTGATTATTAATAAGGTAGATGCTGTAGAGAAGGAGTCACTTCTTAAGATTATTAACGAGTACAGCAAGAGATTCAATTTCCGCGATATAATTCCCGTTTCTGCAAGGACAGGAGATGGAATTGAGTTGCTAAATGACATCATCTACAAGATGTTGCCTGAGGGACATATGCTGTTCCCTGATGATTATTTGACAGATATGCCAGAGAAACAGATTTGTGCAGAATATGTCAGGGAGAGTGTTCTCAGATACCTTAGAGATGAGGTTCCCCATGGTGTTGGCGTTGTTGTAGACACCTTTAAGGAGAGAGACGATGGAGTTATCGAAATTGCTGCCACCATTATGTGTGAGAGGGATTCTCACAAGAGCATACTTATCGGCAAAGGCGGCGAGATGCTTAAGAAGATAGGTTCTAACTCCCGTATGCAGATGGAGCGACTCCTGGGCACCAAGGTTTTCCTGCAGTTGTGGGTCAAGGTAAAGAGTGGCTGGAAGGATAATATGTCTGCACTCAGAGATTTGGGATACACAGAACGCAGGGATTAAGATGTCGTTTGTTAATACTAAGGCCGTCGTAATCAGGTCCTTTGATACTGGAGAAGGAGATAGGGTTATTACATTAATTGCCAAGGGCATTGGCAGGATTAATGTGTATGCTGGTGGTGTCCGTAAGACAAAGAGTAAGAACTCGGCCAGCACGGATGTTTTTGCTTATTCTGACTTTAGTTTATATGTACAATCCGGCAAGTACAGGCTGAATTCCGCAGAACTTAACGAGAGTTTTTATAGACTGCGCAATGATATTTTCGCCATAACATACGCATCTCACTGTGCAGAAATCATGGGGGATATGGTTCAGGAGGAGCAGCAGTCAGACGATATGCTACTTTTGTTTCTGTGTACATTGTATATGTTAGCTGAGGGGGCAGATCCGGAGTTGGTGACAGCCTGTTTTGAGTTTAAAGCAGCATGCCTGAATGGCTATATACCAGAGATTACCGCATGTAGAGACTGTGGAGTAACTCTGACTGAGGCTCCGTATTATTTTGACTTGGATGAGTATTCAGTCACGTGCAAGGATTGTGGAGGAGACAAGCTAATTTTGTTGCCCATGGGAGAAGGGTGTCTCAGAGCTTTAAAATATGTGGCGACCGCCGATATTCGAAAGACGTACAAATTTACGCTGGACGATGTATCAAAAAAACAATTTGCAACTATAGCAAGAAAGATTATAGAGAGAGTTAACGAACGCGAGTATCACAAGTTGGATTATTTGGATAAATTAAGGGATTGAGTATGATTGAGAGAAGCAAAATAGAGGAATTCGTACAGCTAAAAACTAGCATCGATGGCCAGATTAAGGAAGGGGTATCTGATGCGCTGCTAAGTGACCTGCAAAAGCTGATGGAGCTCACAAATGGCATCGAGCTGAAGTTTTCAGGAGATGGTGAGGATGCAGCCAGTGTGTGGGGTTATATCTCGGATACGTATTACAGTATCGGGTGTATTGACGATGCCGTTATGGCATCTGCCAAACAGTTGGATAGCCTTATTTTTGCATTTAAAATCTGTAATGATGATAAAAAAGAGTCCATATTGGACAGGATTTCCGATTCTCTCTACAACATAATCGAATACAAGAACAGGATAAAGTATCAGCTTGACTATGTAAATGGTGATAAGTTTGCAGATGACCCATGTCAGGAGTATATGGATAAGGTAAATGGCATTTTGCAGGATGCGCCGAATGTATACATTCATGCAACAAACAGGGCTAAGAATGCATTTAGTGCCGGATAGATAACAGATTTCAAATTTTGATGGAGGCAAAATGTTTAATTCAATATGTCTGGATAAGTTTCGAGACTGCGTTGAGTGCAGTTTTCTCCATACAAATACAATAGACGCCTTTACGACTTTTTCCTATGAGTTCAGGGCAGGGAAGGTATATGGCCTTGTAAGTGATTTTGGTTGTGGTAGCTGGGCTTTAGCTAGTTGCATTGGTGGTAGAGCTTCTAAAGATTGCGAAGGAAGTGTTTTATTGGATAATTCGGAGTAATTTTATGAGTATTTTTGATAAGCTGAAAAAAGAGAATACAGGTTACATATTTCTTTCTCATTCCCATGCAGATATCGATGAAGTTCGCAAGATACGCAACAAATTAGAGGAAGATGGTTTTGAACCGCTGTGTTTTTACCTGAAATGTCTATCTGAGGATGATGAAATTGAAGAGTTGATTAAGCGAGAGATAGATGCTCGTGAATGGTTTGTGTTTGTGAATAGTGAAAACTCTCGTAAGTCCAGATGGGTTAACATGGAAAGAGAGTACATTGCTAGTTCCAATAACAAAAAGATTTTGACTGTTGATTTAGATAATCCTGAGTCCATAAGTGGTGTAATTGACACAATTAGTCACAAGTTGCGAATATATATTGCTTATTCCCATAAGGATTATGAGATTTACAAAGTTTTCAAGGATAAACTTGTGGAAAAAGACTTCCTAGTATATTCAGATGATGGAATAAATGCTGGATATAATTGGGCAGAAGAACTAACAGATGCAATTATAAAAGCATCTTCTGAAGGATGTGTTATTGCTCTAATCACTGAAAATTCAGCTGAATCTTTATTTCTAAGAAATGAAATTAATCTTGCAATTAGTATGAGGGGCAGAGTAATTCCAATTTATATAGGTAATCCACGTCTTCATGATGGATTGAGTCTACAATTAAGCAGATGTCAATGTTTCCGTTTGCCAGAGAAACCCACAGAAGATGAAATTTCTAGGGTTATTGAGCACATTAGTTCTGGAATAGTTTATTAAGATCACTCTAATGAGGGTTTGAAAGAGGAGCCTTGGGTTAATGTAGAACCCTACAAAAACAAATATCCAATTATACAAAATAAAAATTTTGTATAATTGGGAAGACCGAAATGCATAAAAATCCACGGAAAATCCGTGGATTTCATTGTTTTTATGTAATTTGGTGCAAATCAAGATATTTTGTTAATTAGAACTTTGCCAATATCTTTAATGCTGCTTTTATTGTATCTTCTGTAGACATTCCATCTGTATATACATCAGCAACAGCCTTCTTAGCAACTTGTGGTGTAAATCCCAATGCACATAGTGCGAATGTGCATTCATCAGAAATATTTGTTGATGTATGTACACCTGTTGAAAGATTTTCTGTAAGAATTACATTTTGTGTTTTGCATTCTTTTTTAATCTTATCTTTAAGCTCCAGGATAATTCTCTGTGCAAGCTTAGGTCCAACACCACTAATCTTTGTCAGTTCTTTGAAATCATCGTTCAATACAGATATTGCAAATGATGATGTGGATATTCCAGACATAATCTGCAATGCAACCTTAGGTCCAACACCTGATACAGAAATCAGCTGATCAAACATTGTTAATTCGTCCTTAGATGCAAATCCATAAAGAGCAATTAAATCCTCTCTGAGGTATGTTTCGGTATAAAGCAAAATATCCCCAGCTGTATTGCTGCAGGCGCCTATGGTGCTAAGGGATGTATTTATCTCGTAACCTACCCCATTAACATCAATTACAACAGAATTTTGTCTAATTTCGAAGACTTTTCCTTTTATAAAAGCAATCATTTTAATACCTCAAAAACCTAGTATACAAAATATACATATTTTCTCGTGTCATAGTCAAATTTCAATTTTTCTTTAACAAATTCTCCATTACACTGTTTTGACAATGACAAATAGCTATTGCCAATGCATCTGCGGCGTCATCTGGCCTTGGAATTGACTCCAAATTCAGGATTTTTGTTACCATATACTGAACCTGGCGTTTTTCTGCACGGCCATAGCCTACAACTGCTTGTTTTACCTGCATTGGGGTGTATTCGCGAACATCAATACCCCTCATGGCTGCTGCCAACAATACGCATCCTCTGGATTGTGCAACATCTATTACTGTCGTCTGGTTGTGGCCATAAAACAGCTTTTCTATAGACAATACGTTTGGTTTGTACTCGTCCAACAATCCGCTGATTCGACTATATATAGTAGGCAGTCTGTCCGTGATTGGGGCATTTACTGAGGTGGTAATTGTGCCGTATTCAATTGGCTTAAACTTGCCGTTATCATACCAGACTAATCCATAGCCTGTGATACCATAGCCCGGATCAATCCCCAACACAATCATTATAAAGTTCCTCCACTACTTTTTTGTAATGACGGCCTCTCTCCATGAAATTGGTGAACATATCGTACGACGTAGAGGCTGGTGACAACACAATGCTATCGCCAGATGAGGCACACTTATAAGCAAATGATACAGCGTCCTTATAATCTGTTGCAAAGTAAATAATAGGTGAATTCTTTTCGGAATCATCCCCCACGTAGTCATTGAGTGACTGCGCAATGAGTTTAGCAGTAGCGCCGACAAGAACCAGTAATTTTACTTTTTTGGAGAGATATTCCCCAAGGGAGTCATAGGGTATTCCCTTCTCTTTGCCTCCCGCAATCAGGATTATTGGTTCATCAAAGGATTTAAGAGCAGCAATGGTTCGGGACGGACTGGTTGCAATGGAGTCATTATAGAATTTAATGCCGTTAATTGTATTAACCAGCTCCAATCTGTGTTCTACTCCGCCAAAGGTTTCGGCTACCTTTTTCATAATTTCTGTAGGGATTATATCGTAAACTGCGGAACATGCTGCCATATAGTTCTCAACATTATGCATTCCTACAAGGCGAATGTCCTGTCGGCTCATAATTTGGACTTCTGGATCCTTTCCGTCGCAGTAGACAAGATTGTCGCCCTTGAGGTAAACTCCTGTTTTCAGAGGCGTTTTAGAGAATGTACGCACCTCTCTATTGCCCGACTCCAGGAGTTTTGCGGCAATATCCCTTGTAACATCGTTATCACTGTTAAGAATGACCTGTTTGCATGGATTGTTCAGATAGATGTTCTCTTTGGCGGCAATATACTCCTCATAGTCCTTGTGCATATCAAGGTGGTTGGGAGTGATATTTGTAATTACCGAAATCTCAGTAGAAACAGAAATTCCTAGTAGCTGAAAACTGGAGAGTTCTAGTACCACGTAGTCATCTGGGGTCATTTCCTCTACTCTGTGCAACAATGGGAAACCGATGTTGCCACCAAGGTAGCACTTGTGACCAGCGGCTTGCAACATTGTATAAATCAAAGTGGTTGTGGTTGTTTTACCATCACTGCCTGTAATACCAATTGTGTGTGATGGACACAGGCTTAGGAAAACCTCCATCTCTGAGGTCAGGATGGAACCCTGAGACACAGCATTAGAAATCTCAGGCAGATCAGGCCTCATGCCAGGCGTTCTGAAGATGTATGAGAAACTGCCATCAAGGTGGGACAGATAATCATCCCCCAGGTAAAAGGCCTCTACATACTGCTTATTATCTCGAATTCTGTCTGACAAAGTATCCCTGCCAGATCGATCAAAGACGTAAACAACAGCACCATAATTGTGCAGAAATTTAACAAGTTCCAGGTTATTTACTCCAAAACCCATAACAGCAATTTTGCGTCCGCATATTCTGTTCCTAAAATCCAATAATTTCAAATTATCGTACATTGTTAACCTCTGATTCTCTAGAATAATCCCTCATCAAATAAGCTCATCTGTGAACTATATGGTATATCTCCAAGAGCACCCATCTGTTGCATTAGATCAATTAAGGTCTTGCTCAGTTTGGAAACTCTGACTCCCACATCCTCCACAGTGGAGTATGGACCATTAGTCTCTCTGTCATTCACAATATCGTTGGCAACTTGTTCACCAAGGCCAGGAACGGCAACTAACGGAGGTAAAATTGTCTTTCCATCATCCATAACCAAATATTTGGTAGAATGTGAGTTCAAAATGTCTGGCATTGTAAAACTTATGCCCCTATGATACATTTCGTCAACGACTTCGTAAAGGCCTATGGACTTTTGGTCCTTAGGTGAGGCCTTTTTGCCCTGAGCGATGATGTCTTTCATGTGGATAAAGTTCTTTTCCATGCCTCCGGCCATCCACTCCAGGTCAAAGTCATTTCCGCTGACGGTGTAGTATGCTGCATAGAAATGGGCGGGATAATGTAGTTTAAACCATCCCAGTCTCTGTGCTGCCATTGAGTAAGCCACTGCATGGGCCTTTGGGAACATGTATTTAATTTTTTTGCAGGAATCTATGTACCAATCCGGTACACCATGATTCCTCATCTCCTGTTCTTTTTCAGGCTTAATGCCCTTGCCCTTACGGACACCTTCCATGATAGTAAAGGATTCTGCAGGATCCATACCCTTTAAAATAAGGTAAGTCATAATATCGTCTCGACAGGCAATCAATTCAGAAATAGTACATGTGCCACTGTCGATCAAATCCTTACCATTGCCTAGCCATACATCAGTACCATGAGACAGTCCTGAGATCTGCAACAAATCAAAGAAGGACTTGGGTTGACAGTCCATAAGCATGCCACGAACAAAGTTAGTTCCGCTTTCAGGGAGACCGAGAGTACCTGTAGTAGATTCGATGTCACCAGGCTTCAGCCCCAAGGGCTCAACTGAGGTGAATAGTTTAATAACGTCAGTATCAAACATGGGAACATCTTCCATGGCAACGCCTGTATGTGTAGTCAGATATCTGAGCATTGTTGGAGCTGTATGTCCCAAAATATCCAGCTTAAGGATAGTGTCGTGCAATGAACTGAAGGCAAAGTGTGTCGTAATAATATCGCTGTTTACGTCGTCTGCAGGGTGCTGCAAAGGCGTAAAGTCGTGAACGTCATATTCTCTTGGAACAACAATAATACCTCCAGGGTGCTGTCCTGTGGAACGCTTTGTGCCCATACAACCTAGCTGAATACGATGTATCTCGGCCTCACTCATCTGGATGTTATGGTCCTCATTGTAATGTGTAACATAACCATAGGCAGTTTTGTCTGCAACGGTAGATATTGTACCAGCTCTAAATACATTTTCCTTGCCAAACAGTACCTCGATATACTTCATGGCCTTGCCCTGGTATTCTCCAGAAAAGTTGGGATCAATGTCAGGAATCTTCATGTTTCCCTCAAAGCCAAGGAAGGTTTCAAAGGGGATATTATGTCCGTCTCTCTTAAGCTCAGTACCGCAATAAGGACAGGTTTTTGCGGGCATATCAAATCCGACATGGTACTCTCCATGTGTAAAAAATTCAGAGTGCTTACATGTTGGACATACGTAGTGTGGAGGTAAAGCATTTACCTCTGTAATGCCGCTCATATTCGCAACAAAGGACGAACCAACAGAACCTCGTGAGTCAACTTTATGGCCATTGCTCTGACTGTTAAATACAAGCTTTTGGGCAATCATGTACATAACCGAATAGCCGTTCTTGATGATACCGTCCAATTCCTTGACCAGTCGAGTCTCAACAAGTTCCGGCAATGGGGTTCCATATATTTCGTGGGCCCTATTCATGCACATCTCGCGCAGTTCCTTATCAGAATCCTGGAGCTTTGGTGGGTGCATTCCTCCTGGGATAGGCCTTATGTTATCCTCCACCATGTCAGCGATCATGTTAGGGTTGGTGATTACCACCTCTCTGGCCCTATCCTCTCCAAGGTAGCGGAATTCGGCCAGCATTTCATCAGTTGTCTTAAAGTATAATTCGGCCTGCTTATCGGCGTCCTTAAAGCCTTTTCCGTACATGATTACGCGGCGGAACACCTCGTCCCTTGGATTGAGAAAGTGAACGTCGCCAGTTGCGACAACAGGCTTACCAAGGCGATCAGCAATGGTGACAATCTTGCGATTAAAGTTGCGCAAATCCTCGTCAGAAGAAACTTCGCCCTCTCGAATCATATAGCGATTGTTGTCGATAGGTTGAATCTCAAGATAATCGTAAAAACTGGCTATCTTGTCCAGCTCGGCATCCGGCTTGTTGGCAACGATGGCACGGAATAGGTCGCCAGCCTCACAAGCAGAACCAATAATCAGGCCCTCACGGTACATTTCCAGCAGTCTACGAGGAATCCTGGGGTGGCGGTGGAAATAATTTAAGTTAGATGCTGTAACTAGCCTATAGAGGTTTTTGAGGCCCACACGGTCCTTTACCAGCAGTATTACGTGGTATGTCTGGACCTTGGTGTTGATAGGTAGGTTATTCATTTTAGCAATGCCGGGCAATTGCGAATAATTATCTATTTGTTCCAGTAAATCCAGCAACTTAAAGAAAATACCTCCACAGCAAACACAATCGTCCACAGCTCTGTGGTGATTTTCTAATTCGACACCTAAATGCTTCGCAACAGTGTCAAGTTTGTAGTTTGTAATGCCTGACAATATGAGACGACGAGCCAGTTCACATGTGTCTATGTAAACGGGATCGTTCCAGGGCAATCCAAGTCGTTTGGCATTTTCCTCAATAAAACCTACGTCAAATGGGGCATTATGTGCCACCAGAATTGTGTTTTCAATAAAGTTGAGGAAACTGGGCAGTATTTGTGAGATTGTGGGGGCGTCGGCAACCATGGCATCGGATATACCATGAATGGCGTAGCTGGAATCCGGAATAGGCATCTCGGGATTAACAAAAGTTGAGAACCTATCCACTATGGTTCCATCTTTTGAGTACTTGACTGCACCAATTTCTATTATTCTGTCAGTTTTTTTGTACAGACCAGTAGTTTCCAGATCAAATACGACGTAGTCCCTGTCAAGGTCGTCGCCCAGCTTGTAGTTAAACATTACGAAATGGGGCTCATCAAAAAGGTAACCCTCCATTCCATAAAGGATTTTTACATTGAGATTGTTGAATTTTTTGAACTTAAAGGCATCATCATAAGACTGCAGTACGCCGTGGTCTGTAATGGCCATGGCCTTGTGTCCCCATCGTTCGGCTGTCTTGAGCAAATCCTGCACAGGAGTAATGCCATCCATGGCGCTCATGGCGGTGTGCATATGGAGCTCGCAACGCTTTTCTGCAGCCTTGTCCTCCCTCTCTTCCCATGTTCCAAACTTGAGAGTGGTACCTTTTATCGTAGTCTCTTTGCTATAGGTGTCGTACTGTGCCTCTCCCTGAACGTAAACGGCTCGACCTACCTTGATCTCGGCCTTAACATCACCGATCTTGTCTTCCTTGACAAAGAATTTAACCTTGATACTGGATGAATAATCTGTAACATCCAGAGAGAACAAATAAGCTCCGCTCTTAAGCTGTCTATCCTCAGTGGAGATTACCTTTCCAAAGATAGCAACAACGTAAGAATCGGGTGTGATCTCGTTGATGGGCGTAATTTCCTGTGTAATCTCTCTGCCGATAAAAGAAGTGGCCTTTTTAGCGCCCTCGTCGCTATTTACCTTAGCCCTTGCTCTGGCAGATACAGAAGGCGCAATAATATCATCCTTGCGCTGTTTAGAGCCTTTTGGGGCCTGAGGGGCCTTGTAATTTATGTCCACATTGCTAAGGTCCATGGACTTTAGGTGACCGTCTCCATTGGGCACGTCCTCGGTAATCAGATTTGTGGAAGTTTTGCCGGATTTGTCTGTAAAGGAAATATTGCAGTTAATACCCAGCAATTCGTAAACAATATCATGAATAGTTCTGTCAAAATTCATGCTCTTAAGGAATGTAGAACAATCCCTGCCTAGTTTAATGTATATAGTCCTATCGTCTACAGACCATGTGCTGTTTTTTAGAAAACCATATGATGACGGAGCGCGCTCTGACAACACCTGTCTTATGTGATCCAAGTGCTTTGAGAGGTCATGGCCATCCTCGGGCATCTCCAGGTGATATGTGATTTTGACGGAGGAAACATCGTAAGATTTTGCCAGTATATTTTCTAGCTGCCTGAGGTAGCTATCAGAATATGTTATCTCGCCTGACAATTCGATATTTACACAATTAGTATCCTTAATAAGTTTACAAGAATGGACCTTCTTGTCGCTTAAGAAGGCCTTAATCATGCTGTTTTCAGTTGATGTTATCTTGCTCATAATTTGTCTATCTCTTGGATTAATTGTGTAACTGCCTCGTTGGCAGGAATCTTGCGAATTATCTCGCCTTTTGCAAACAACAGGAATTCGTCGGTTCCCCCGGCAATACCGATATCTGCGTCCCTTGCCTCGCCGGGACCATTGACAGCGCAACCCATGATTGCAACTTTGATATCCTTGGTACAGTTGGCAAGTCTCTTTTCTACCTGCTTGCACACGCCAATAAGGTCAACCTTAGTACGTCCACATGTGGGGCATGCAACAATGGTAGGTCCAAATTTGCGGTTGCCAGTTGCAGAAAGTATGGCCTTGGCAATTTCGATTTCTTCTGTTGGATCGCCTGTAACAGAAACTCTGATGGTGTCTCCTATGCCTCGTGTCAGTAGACTGCCAAGGGCGATGGATGATTTAACAGCAGACTGTGTATATGTACCGGCCTCCGTAACCCCCAGATGCAGTGGGTAGTTAGTAGCCTCTGCTATTTGCTGGTATGCGGAAATTGTCTTTCTGACATCGGAACTCTTGATAGAAATAACAATATCCTTAAAATCATACTTTTCAAGCAGGGACACGTGATAAAGAGCACTCTCTACCAGGGCCTCTGCGGTGTTTCCGTACTTTTCCAATATGTTTTTCTCGATTGAGCCAGAATTTACACCAATTCGGATTGGAACGCCTCTGTTCCCTGCTGCATCTGCAACGGCTTTTACCCTGTCGTCAGAGCCGATATTTCCTGGGTTAATTCGCACCTTTGAGACACCGGCATCGATGGCGCCAAGAGCCAGGCGATAATCAAAATGAATATCTGCAACGATAGGAACAGGACTATACTTCGTAATTTGCTTTAGTGTTTCCAGAGACTTGGAGTCTGGCACAGTAATCCTGATAATCTCACATCCAGCATTAGTTAGCATATCGATTTGTTTGACGGATGCATCAAAATCGTGTGGATCTGTGTTTAACATAGACTGAATAGAAACTGGTGCATCTCCACCAATTAGGATACCGCCACAATTTACTTGTCTTGAATAGCGTCTAGTAGTCATTATACAAATAACCCCCAAATATCCTTGGCTGCAACCAAAACCATAATAATCAGCAAAACAGTCAGACCAACAAAGGAGATAATACCCTCGACTTTAGCTGGTATCTCCTTGCGTGTAATAGCTGAACAGCCAATAAATAGTAACTTACAACCATCAAGGGCTGGTATAGGCAACAGGTTAAAAACACCGAGATTGATGCTTATGATAGAGGCAACAATGGCAAGGTTTGAAAGTTTTGCACCAAAGGAAGGTGCAGATTCAACCACATCGTTCATAGTGGAGACAATCCCGATTGGACCCGAAACCTCGGTTACAGGCACAGTGCCGTTGATCAGCCAAATAAATGACAGGTAAATGCTCCTGGCAGAAGATATAAAATAATCTATTGCAGAGGGGATGCATGTCAAAATATTTCTCTGTTCGTATACAAATGAGTAAATACCCATGGCAGTTGTTACATCCTGTATAGCCACAGAGGGTGTCAGTGATAAGTTAAGTGTCTCCTGTCCACGCTCTACAGTAATCTGCATCTCGCGGCCATTGCTGCTTGCCAGCGCGCGATCCAGGGCGTATTTGTCGGCAAGAACAGTGCCGTCAATTGCTACAATCTTGTCACCGGGCAAGATGCCGGCCTTGTCAGCTGCGCCATCTTTGACCACCGTATCCACAACCGTAGTCACATCACCATTATTGTCAGTGGCAACAGTAATGTTCATCATATATCTGTTGTAGTCAGGACTTAAAGTAAAATTCAGTTTCTCGCCATCCCTGATAACTGTGATATCTATTGATTCTGGAGTGCGTCCATAATTTAGAATATCAATATCAGATGCTGTATAAACCCTCTTTCCGTCAATAGTGTATATGACGTCACCGGATTGTATGCCCTGCATATCTGCTGTGCTGCCAGGGTTGATATAGTCGATTGTGTTTGTGACATATAGCGTGGAGCACATGAGAATTGCCATAATTAACAGGGCCAAAATGATATTCATCAAAGGACCAGCAACGATAATTAAAGCTCTCTTCCATAAAGAGGCCTTGTTAAAAGCTCTGGGGTTGTCGGAGTTCTCCTCTTCTCCCTCCATGGCACAGTAACCACCAAGTGGAATACATCTGATAGAATACTTAGTCTCTTTGCCCTGCCACGAGAAGAGTTCGGGGCCAAAGAATAGTGAAAATTCGTTGACCTGAACGCCACATGCCTTAGCTGCAACAAAATGTCCAAGCTCGTGAATGATAATCAAAAAGATTAATGTAAAAATGGCAACTAAATAACCCATTAATTAAAATGCTCCTTAATAAATTGTGTAGAATACTCTCTGGCCTGCAAATCAGCACATTCAACAGTGTCCAAATCAATAATTGGCATAGCAGGTATATGGTCCAATGCGGACTCTATGACCTGAGGAATGCCGGTGAATGGAATACGCCTGTGCAAAAAAGCGCCAACTGCTATCTCGTTGGCAGCATTTAATATGGCACAGGATGTACCACCTTGCCTATGGCATTTGAAGGCCAGGTCAAGACACCGGAAGGTGTTCAGGTCAGGTTGTTCAAATGTCAATGGCCCTTTGGTCAAATCGGGATATTGTGACTGTGTTGGCAGTCTGTCTGGATATGTTAGTGCCAATTGGATTGGAATATGCATATCGGGTTCGCCAAGTTGTGCCTTAATTGAACCATCTGTAAATTTAACCATGGAGTGGACGATGCTCTGTGGATGTACCAGGACCTCAACATCGTTAACATTCATGGAGAACAAATGGGCAGCCTCAATTACCTCAAACCCTTTGTTCATCATGGTGGCTGAATCTATAGTGATTTTGCTGCCCATAGACCAGTTTGGATGAGTCAGGGCCTGTTCAAGGGTGACATTTGTTAGGGCATCTGCAGTAAAACCGCGGAATGGGCCTCCGGATGCAGTTAAGACAAGCTTAGATACATCCTTGGTATTCTCTCCCATAAGACATTGGAATATAGCGGAATGTTCGCTATCTACAGGAATAATTTCAACACTGTTGGAGCGTGCCTCCTGCATGATAATTGTGCCAGCGGCCACAAGTGTCTCCTTATTGGCCAAACCAATGCGTTTGCCAGCCTTGATAGCGGCGTAAGTGGGTCTGATGCCAGCTGCGCCCACAACGGCTGTAATGCAAATATCTGCGCTCTCAACGGTTGCACACTTAATCATCCCCTGCTGTCCTGTGAGAATCTCTGTTGTGCAGTCTGGTGGTAGCAGTGCCTTAAGTGGAGACAGGTATTCCTCACAGCAAATACATGCCATGAGTGGTTTGAATTCTATAATCTGTTGTGCCAGTTTAACGTAATCCTTATTGGCAGTAAGTGCTGCGACATTAATGCCATATTGGCGTGCGCAGTCCAAGGTCTGAGTTCCGATTGATCCAGTTGAGCCTAATAAAGATATTGAATGAACCATATTTGTTACCCGTTAAAGAATATTGTAAAGATGTAAACCAAGGGAATGATAAATATAATGCTATCAAACCTGTCGATAAAACCTCCATGACCTGGAAGAATATTTCCAAAATCCTTAATATTAACCTTACGCTTAATGCTGGAGGCAAACCAATCTCCAAACTGTGCTACAAGACTGAGTACTAACCCTAAAATAGAATAAACCCACCAATCAAAGGTCTCAAACCTATTAGAAATCAGAATGCCATAAACAGTCATCAGAATTGTAGAGCCTGCAAGTCCGCCAAAGAAACCCTCCCATGTCTTTTTGGGGCTAAGGCGAGGCATAATCTTGTGTTTACCAAAGAATACGCCAACAAAATATGCTGAGATATCTGTACCCCAGGCAATGATGAGGAGAATCCAAATCAAAAGCTTTCCATGGTCGCCATAATAGATAGGCAAAATCATGAACATTGGTACGCACACATAGAGAATCGAAAACACAGTATGTGCTACATCGTCAAATGTGTAGTTGTCAGACTTTAGGACACATAGTCCATACATGACGTATAGCTCAAATACGCCAACTAGTATAATAGCTCCCCAGATTATGTTGCTGTTAGCATCATAAAACTTAGGGAAAAACTCATTAATTCCAAAAATTGGGAACATAATTGTGGCGCAGTATCCTACAAATTTGATTGGATGCTTACCACCCTTTTCCATGGCGTGGAAAAACTCATACATTGCCAGGATAGTTGCTGCCCAAACCATCAGTAAAAGCGCCTGCCCTCCCAAAATCAGCAGAGCAAGCAAAAGCAGGAAACTAATTATTGCTGTAATAATCCTGGTTTTCATTAAACTCCTCCAAATCTACGATGTCTGCTATTATATTCAGCTATGGCCTTGTCCAAGTCATTGTTGGAAAATTCTGGCCAGAGGACATCGGTAAAGTATAGTTCAGAGTAGGCACTCTCCCACAATAAAAAGTTACTTGTACGTAGCTCGCCACTGGTACGGATAATGAGATCAGGATCTGGAATATCGGGATTAAAGAGGTGATTAGAAATCATCTCCTCGTTGATGTCGTCAGGTGAAATCATGCCATCAGCTACCATCTTGGCCAGGTATTTGACAGAATGTACTATCTCATCTCTGCCACCATAGTTAAGTGCTATGTTGCATACCATACCAGTATTAGATGAAGTGTATTTAACCAGATTGTCAATTTTGGCAAGGAAGTCAGGAGATAGTTCGTCTCTCCTGCCGGAAAATGTAAGGCGTATCCCTAATTTGTCCAATTCGTCAACAGAAGAAACGAGATAATTGCCAAGGAGAGTCATGAGTCCATTTACCTCCTCGTCAGAACGACGCCAATTCTCCGTTGAAAATGCGTAAAAGGATAAATACTTAACAGAAATGCTGGCAGCGTATTTGACAATACGACGAAAAACCTCGGCACCTACCTTGTGTCCATAGGTGCGAGGCATTCCTTTACTCCGTGCCCAACGGCCGTTGCCATCGGGGATTATTGCAATATGTGTTGGTACAAAAACTTCGCTCATTGTAGTTCAGAGACATAAATGATGTGAGTGTCCTGACATTGTTCTGTATATGCTACTCTACTCAAATCACATGGTTCAAAATCGGTATATCGTGGAGATGTTTCCTTACGGATTACATAGTTATGACCAAGGTCAGAGAAAATCTGCTTAACCTGTGATAATCTATATCCGGAATAGGAAAAATCTCTATTACAGCTCCATGATTTCATTGATCTTGGCGCTAACGATGGCCTCTGCCTGCTCGACATACTTGTCCAGAAGCTTCTGTACATCCTTCTCTGCAGTTTTGAGATCATCCTCTGTAATCTCGCTCTTCTTTTCCATCTTCTTAAGCTCGTCCAGGGTATCGCGGCGAACGTTACGAAGCTGAACCTTAATGTCCTCGGACTCCTTGCGAACTTCCTTGGTCAGATCCTTACGGCGATCCTCTGTGAGTGGTGGAAAAACAAGTCTGATGCACTTGCCATCATTGCTGGGGTTGATACCAATATCAGACTTTTGGATTGCCTTGGTGATATCGTTAACAAGTCTTGCCTCCCAGGGCTGAATGAGGATAACTCTTGCCTCTGGAACAGAAATGCTGGCAACAGTAGAAATAGGTGCTGGAGATCCATAGTAGTCTATATTAACGTTCTTAAGAACATCGGGATTGGCTCTTCCGGCACGAATGGTGGAAAGGTGCTCCTTAAAATTGCTGAGGATCTTGTCCATCTTGTTAGTCATTGTCTTGTATTCTTCTCTAGCCATAATAGCCTCCTTAAAACAACAAAGTGATATAGATTAACTATATCACTTTGTTCCCATTATTTCCACATTTTAATTAACTAAAAACCTTATTTGATGATAAGTCCCTGGATGTTTCCTGCTACCAATTCTGACATGTTGCAGGCATCGTTTGCAGGGAAAAATACGATGGGCATATTATGCTGCAGACAGAGAGCAGCAGCAGCTGTGTCCATTATCTGGAGATTCTTAGTTATAATATCGTTTAAGGTGGGGTTTTCGATAATCTTAGCATCAGGATTCTTCTTAGGATCGCTGTCATATACTGCGTCGATCGCCTTGCCCATAAGGATTGCCTCAGCTCCAATTTCGATTGCTCTCAGAGCTGCGCCGGTGTCTGTAGAAAAGAAAGGATGTCCTGTTCCACAGGCAAAGATTACAATATGCTTATCGGAAAGCTTTTGACGAGCATTTCTTGTGTCAAAAGTATCAGCAACCTCATGAAGATCAAGAGCGGACATGACATCACACTTGTGGCCAAGGGATTTTACTGCATCTGAAAGTGCCAATGCATTCATGGCTGTTCCTAACATGCCGATATAATCGGATGTAACTCTGTCCTCAATCTTGCAATCACGACCGCGCCAGAAGTTGCCACCACCAACAACAACAGCTAACTCAACTCCAAGGTCAGAAATCTTGCAAAGCTGTTCTGCTACAACGTTAATTGCAGCTGTATCAAGGCCATAGCCCTTTGTGCCGGACAATGCTTCACCACTTACTTTGATTAAAACTCTCTTATACATACTTTTACCTCAAAAAAAGGGGGACAACAATGTGTCCCCCACTAGTGCGGATTACTTAATCTGGTTCATAACCTCTTCTACAAAGTTGTCAACCTTCTTCTCAAGACCCTCGCCTCTCTCGTATCTAACGAAACGACGAATGGAGATGTTCTCACCGATCTTCTGAATGAGCTGTGTAAGCTTATCCTGAACGGTCATGCTGTCATCCTTGATGAACTGCTGGTTCAGGAGAACTGTATCCTCATAGAACTTCTTAAGTCTGCCCTCGATGATCCTATCAAGGAAGTTAGGATTCTTACCCTCGTTGATAGCCTGCTGACGAACAATCTCAGTCTCATGCTCGATAACAGAAGCGGGGATCTCCTCAACCTTTACATACTCAGGCTTATTTGCTGCGATCTGCATAGCAAGATCCTTTGCAAAAGCCTTAAAATCAGCGTTCTGAGCTGCAAAGTCAGTCTCGCAGTTAACCTCAACCATAACGCCAATCTTGCCACCCATGTGAACGTAGCACTCTACGATACCCTCAGAAGCAATTCTGCCGGCCTTCTTAGCTGCCTTTGCAACGCCTGTCTCTCTGAGATAGTCAATAGCCTTATCAATATCACCATCGGTGTGAACAAGTGCCTTCTTGCACTCCATCATACCAACACCTGTAAGCTCTCTGAGCTCTTTAACTAAGCTTGCTGTAATTTCCATAGTAGTTACTCCTCTGTAAAATATGGTGATTAGTTGTCCTCAACAACTGTCTCAACTGTCTCTGCAACGGCATCCTCTGTAACCTCAGCTGTCTCCTCAACAGGTGCAGCATAGGACTCACCCTGCTTACCCTCGAGAACAGCATCAGCCATTCTGGCTGTGATAAGCTTAACAGCTCTGATTGCGTCGTCGTTACCAGGGATTACGTAGTCAATCTCATCGGGATCGCAGTTTGTATCAACAATACCAATAATCGGAATACCGAGCTTACGTGCCTCAAGAACTGCGTTGTGCTCCTTGCGGGAGTCTACAACGAACATAGCACCAGGAAGAGACTTCATCTCCTTGATACCACCAAGGTTCTTCTCAAGGTTCTCCTTCTCCTTCATGAGCTTAACAATCTCCTTCTTGGGAAGAGCGTTAATCTCGCCGGACTCGATCATCTTATCGATGTTCTTAAGGTAATCAATTCTGGACTTGATTGTCTTGAAGTTAGTGAGCATACCGCCAAGCCATCTGTTGCAAACATAGTACATACCGCAACGCTCTGCCTCTTCCTTAATGGAATCCTGAGCCTGCTTCTTTGTGCCTACAAAGATGATGTCCTTTCCGCTTGCGGAAATCTCTCTGATGAAGTTGTAAGCCTCATCGCACTTCTTAACTGTCTTCTGCAGGTCGATGATATAAATACCATTACGCTCTGTGAAGATGTACTCACCCATCTTAGGGTTCCAGCGTCTTGTGTGGTGACCAAAATGTACACCAGCCTCTAACAGCTGCTTCATTGAAATTACTGCCATTTAAATGACCTCCTAAAAATTTGTTAATCCTCCTTATCTCTCAGCCCAGCGCTCCGACGAAATATCGCAACAGAAGTGCAAGTCAAGATAAGTGTGTTTTACCAAATGGAGATTATAGCATAGAGAATATATTAAATGCAACATGTATTTAAAACAAAACCCCCGGAAAATCCAGGGGGTTGGTGGTCGTAACAGAGCTCGAATCTGTGACCTCCACGATGTCAACGTGGCGCTCTACCTGCTGAGCTATACGGCCATTATTTGAGTGGATAGTCGAAGGAACTATCACAACTCACTCCTCAAGAGCCTTAACCTCTCCCTCAGAGCCGTCGGTAATTGTACCATCGGAATCCACTTCTTGCAATAGGTCAATCTGTGTTTTTAACATGGAAAGCATCTTGTTCTTGTACAAGTAAGCCTGACGCTTATAGGAATCCATGTCATATTTAATTTGCAAGGACATATTGTTGGCAGAATCAACAATAGCTCTGGCCTTATTCTCTGCCTCGACTATTATGTTGGAAGCCTTGGCCTCGGCGTTCTTGCGAACCTGCTCAGCTGTGCTCTGGGCCATAGATAAAGTCTGCTGCATAGTAGACTCCAGTTCTCTGTATCTATCCAGTTGCTGAGTCAACTCTGCGATCTTAGAGTTCAAAGATGCAATCTGTGCATCAAACTCTGCATAATCGTAGG